>NZ_WUJP01000759.1 GCF_009806515.1 Geminicoccus flavidas
TCTGGGCGCCCGTGGCACCCACGGCCAGAAGGACGCCCGCCAGGGCGCCTCTGATCCAGGAATTGGTCATGACATGTCCTCGTTGCGCGAAGGGTTCTAGGCGATGAGGACTGTCGGCGGTGCCCTGGCGGCAAAGCCCAGCGCCACGGCCGGGGATGCGGACGGCCCGGCCGGCGGCGGGCCGACTCGCTGGCCGCTGTCGGCTCGAAGCGGCAGCGCTGCCTGGGGCTCCGGGCCCAGGCCCAGGCTGGCCTGGCCCGGCAGCCGGCACAGCACGCAATGGTCGTGGCCGTGCCAGTCACGCTCCTGCCAGGGCGCCTCGTCCGTGCCGCCCGCGGCCACGGCACACAGCACGGTCGGCAGGAACCTCCCGTCCGCCCCGGCGAGCATCGGCTGGGGCGGCGCCAAGCCCGGCGGCAGGAGGACCTGCAGCAGCAGCGCCACGCCCACGAGGCGGGCGGCCAGGAGTTGCAGGCGCTGGTGCAGGACAAGGGCCATGGCTGCCATCATGCCACAAGCCGGCGATCCTGCCGAGCACCTGCGGCACCTGGCGCTACCTCAGAATGCGCCGTTCAGGCGGCGCTGGCGGCCTGGGCGGCGATGTCGCGGGTCAACCGCTCGGGTACCTCGTCCAGATGGTCGATCTGCCAGGTGAAGAAGCCCACGCCCTGGGTCATCGACCGGAGCTGGAGCACCAGGTCGTGGCTCTCGGCCTGGGGCAGGTTGGCGCTGATCTCGTCCCAGCCAGGCCAGTCCGCCTTCGCCTCGTAGCCCAGCACCTGGCCGCGCTTGCCCGAGATCAGGGCCAGCGCCTTGGAGGTGTAGTCGGATGGCACCGAGATGCTGATGGCCAGGATCGGCTCCAGCAGCACCGGGTGGCAGTTCGGCAGTCCCTCCTTCAAGGCGAGACCGGTCGCCATCTTGAACGCCAGCTCGGAGCTGTCAACTGAGTGGAACTGGCCATCGTGCAGCGTGACCTCGACGTCAACCACCGGGAAGCCCAGCGGCCCCTTGGCCAGCCATTCCCGCGCGCCCTCCTCGACCGCCGGGATAAACTGCTTGGGCACTGCCCCGCCCACAATCTTGTTGCTGAACGCAAAGCCCTCGCCGCGCTCGCGCGGGCGGATCTCGATCTTCACGTCGGCGAACTGCCCATGGCCGCCGGTCTGCTTCTTGTGTCGCCCGTGCGCCTGGGTGCCCTTGCGGATCGTCTCGCGATAGGGGGTGCGCGGCGAATGGGTCTCCAGCTCCAGCCGGTACTTCTGGCGCAGCCGATCCAGTGCCACGCGCAGATGCATCTCGCCTTGACCCCACAGGATCGTCTGCCGCGTCTCCGGGTCGAGGTCCAGGCGGATCGCCGGGTCCTCCTCGGCCAACTTCTGGAAGGCGGCGGACAGCTTCACCTCGTCGTTGCGGTCCTTGGCATGGAGGGCGAAGGCGTACATGGGCTGGGGCGGTGCGAGGGACAGGAGGCTGGCGGCCTCCCCTTCCCTGCCGCCCAGCACGTCGCCGGTGCGCACCGCCTCCATCCGGCCGAGCCCGACGATGGCGCCGCTATCCGCCTCGCCCACGGCCTCGCTACGGGCACCGTTCACCTCGAACAGGCCGGATACCCGGGAGCCGTCGAGCTGGCTGCCGTCCTTGAGCGGGCCGCGCCAGACCCGCGCCAGGCTCAGCTTGCCGGCA
>NZ_WUJP01000760.1 GCF_009806515.1 Geminicoccus flavidas
TGGGGCACATGGTAGGTCTTGAGGACCTGGACGAGCGGCGGGCCGTCCTTGGCTATCCCCAGCCGTTCGGCCGTGACAGCAGCATCGGGCACCTCCTCGACCACCGCGCGCAGCAGCCGGCGCACGCCCATGTCGCGCTCAGCCACGCCCAGCAGCACCGGGACGACGCTGTCGGCGGACAGGCCGCGGGCCAGGTCGCGCAGCACGGTGGCCGGGTCGACCGGCCGGTCCTCCAGCAGCTGCTCCAGGAGTTCGTCGTCGAAGTCGGCCAGCGTTTCCAGCATCTCCTGGCGCGCCTGGCTTTCTCGGTCCCGATATTCCTCGGGCACCGGCATCTCGTCGGAGGGGGCGCCCGGGTTGAAGTGCCAGGCCTTCTCGTCGACTAGGTCGATATAGCCGACCAGGCCCTCGCCCCGGCCGATCGCATAGAGATGCGGCACCACCGGCCGCTGGCTGACCGCCCGCAGGCCCGCTAGCAGATCGCGCCAGCGCACTTCCGAGCGGTCCATCTTGTTGATGAAGATCAGGTGCGGCAGGTGGATCTCGTCGAGGAAGTGAAGCAGCGGGGCGACCGCGACCAGGCGCTCCAGCACCGGCTCCACCACCACCACCGCCGCATCGACCCCGGTCAGGATCGAGCGGGTGTCATGGATAAACTCCACCGAGCCCGGGCAGTCGATCACGGTGAGCCGCCTGCCGTCGAATGTGACGTTGGCGCAGGTGGGCTCCGTGCTCATCTGTCGCGCCCGGGCCTCGGGCGCATGGTCACCTACCGAGGTGCCGTCGGCCACCTTGCCCTTGCGCGCAATGGTGCCGGACACGAACAGCATGCTCTCGAGCAGGCTCGTCTTCCCGGCACCGTTCGGCCCGACCAGCGCGAGGTTGCATGGGTTACGGTCGGTACTCATTCGTTCTCGGCCTCCCTTGTCCGTGCGCCGTCGGGCGCGGTCGGCATCCCATGGGCAGGAAGGCGTCCGACCGGCTCGCGCGATCGGG
>NZ_WUJP01000761.1 GCF_009806515.1 Geminicoccus flavidas
TATGACGCATGTTCAGGGGATCGGCGGCAATTGGCAACCCCGACGTCCAGGCCGGTTCCTTGGGTGCTTGCCCATGCGGAGACCTGCCTGGGAACGACATCGATGGGTGGACATGGCCCCGGAACTGACGGATCATGGCGGGCCGTAGCGGCCTAGTTCCGGACGGTCGGGTGTTGTGGGGGCAGGCATGGATTGCGCGAGCCTCGAACGCTATCTCGAGGCGTATCTGGAAGGCCGGCTGCGCCGGGCGCAGTGGCTGGTGCTGCGCCGTCACGTGATGACCTGCCAGCACTGCCGCTACCGGGTGGAAGAGCTGCGCCGGTTCGAGGTCGACCTGCACCAGCGCTTCCGGGCCATGGCCCGGACCCAGCGGCTGTGGACCGGGCTGGAGCTCGACCTGGTCGGCCTGCCCAGTGTCGCCGCCTCCGGTGACACGCTGCCGCCGAAATCGCCGCGCCCCTCCGCGTCGCCCTTGTCGGGCGCACTCCTGCTGCCTTCGGCCCGGACCAGCCGTGCCGCTGTCCTGCCGCCCCAGGAGACGGTGCCGCGCGAGCAGCGCTGGTCGGTGGTGGCCCTGCTCTGCCTGGTGCTGGCTGGGGTGGGCACCGGCGGCTGGCTCCTGGTCCGCCCGGGAAGCGACTCTGCCGGCGATGTCACGTCGAGCCTGCGGCTCCTGGACGGCGGCCACGCCGATGCCCCTGCCGAGGACGGCACGCTCGCCACCCCAATCGATGCGGCGATGCCAGACGAGACGGCACCGATGGCCGCAGGCGGAGTCGACCTCGACCATGTCGAGGTCGGGCCGGACCAGCTCCAGGGCTGGCTCGGCCGGCAGCTCGGCCGCTCCATCGACCTGCCCCTGCCCCTGAACGCGAAGATCGTGGGCGGCAGCGACGTGCCCATGGGTCACGAGCGCCGGCCTGCTGTGCTGGTCGACACACCGGAGGACGGCCGGTTGATGATCCTGCCGACCCCGGACGGGATGACCTCGATGTCGGCCGAAGTGGCGGGTCTCGCCAGGGAACACGGCCTTTCCCATCTGGTCCGGCGCTATGACCGGGTGACATTCGACGTGCTGGGGGGCGTGCCGGCGGCCAGGCTGGACGAGCTGTTCTTCACCCCGGCCTCGCTCAACTGACCGCCTGGCGGGGCGGCGGCCCCGCCGCTGCGCTCGCCCAGTTGCAGGAGCAGGCGCTCCAGTTGCGGCACGCGGCTGCCGCGCAGCTCATGCCAGTCCCTGAGCGATTCCTCCAACCGGCGGCCGAGCCGATCCAGCCGCTGCAGATGGGTGCGCCAGCCCTCGTCCAGGCCGCGCAGCGCCTCCAGCAATTCGCCCATCCCCTCGGCGATCCGTCGCTCCTCCGCGGCGTGCCGGATCAGGGCCAGCACCGCGAACAGGCTCGCCGGGCCCACCAGACAGACCTGGCGCGTGATCGCCTCGTCCACCAGGAGCGGCTCGGCGGTGACCATGCCGGCGAAGACCTGCTCGTTCGGCACGAACAGTAGGGCCAGCGGCAGCGCGCCCTGCTCCGGCTTGGCCCAGCCCCGCTTGGCCACCTCGCTGATGCGGCCGCGCACGTCGCGCACGAAGGCCGACTTGGCCCGGCTACGCGCCTCCTCGTCGCTCGCTTCCACCAGCTTTGCCCAGTTCTCGAACGGGAACTTGACGTCCATGTGCAGGACCCGGCCATCGGCCAGGAGGAAGGTCAGGTCGGGGCGGGTGCCGTCGGGAAGCTGGCGCTGGCGCACCCAGTGCAGGTTCTCGACCAAGCCCATCGCGCGCAGCAGGTCCTCGGCCATGCGCTCGCCCCACTGGCCCCGCACCCGCGCATGGACCAGGGCATCGCGCAGCGACGCGGTGGTTTCCGCGAGCTTCTCGGCGCGGGCAAAGGCCTGCTCGACTCGGCCACCCAGGGTAGAGAAGCTCTCGGCACGCTCGCGCTCGATCCGGCGGATCAGCTCGCCCAGCCGCTCGACCTGGCCCAGTACGTTCTGGATGCGTGCCTCGAACTCAGCTCGCTCGGTCTGGGCACGATGGCCCTGCAGCGTGCGCTCAACGGTGAACGCGGTCTGCACCGCCCGGGCCAGCTCGTCGGCGGCACGCTTCTCGCCCTCGCGGGACAGTTCGGCAAAGGCGAGCTTCACCTGGTCCAGGAGGGCCTCGGTCTCCTCGGCGCGGCGGCTGTCCAGCTCGGCCAGGGCATGGCGGGTGGCACCGCGCTGGTCGGCCGCGTCACGGCGACCGAGCAGGAAGCCCAGCGCCAGGCCCGCCGCGAATGCCGCCCCCAGACCGATCCAGATCTCCAAGCACCCGCTCCTGCCGCTCCCGTCCGCCTGTTGCCTAGCGCGGCGGTTTCGCTCAGCGCGAGCACAAAACCATTGCGCGGGATCTTGATCCAGCCCGGCAGCCGGCCATCTTACCATCCATATGGATGGTAGATGGATGGTTTCGAGCATGATGGAGCGAACCGATCCACGCGGGCGCAGCAGCGAGAGTGAGAAGATCACGCTCAATCTTGGCTTCGTCGATCTGGGCCAGATCGACCTGCTGGTGCGCGAGGGCTTCTATGCCAACCGCAGCGATTTCATCCGCACCGCGATCCGCAACCAGATCGACCGGCACGCCGACGCGCTGAACCGCTCGGCCACGCATCACGGCTTCGACCTGGGCCTGCGCCGCTTTGACCGGGCCGAGCTCGAGGCGGCCCGGGCAGCCGGGCGCAGGCTGCGAATCCACGTCCTGGGCCTGGCCACCATCGCCCCCGACGTGGACCCGGACCTGGCTTTGGCCACGGTCGAATCGGTGGTCGTCCTGGGCTCGTTCGTCGCCAGCCCCGAGGTCAAGGCCGCGCTCGGCGACCGGATCCGTTGACCCCTTCCCCTTCTGCTCCAGGAAAGTTGCCCACCGGATGAGCAATCCCTTCGCCGATCGCATGGCCCACGCCATGCGCCTGATCCGCGCCGGCCGGCCGGCCGAGGCCACCGCCTGCCTGCGCGCATCCGGCAGCGAACTGCCAAGCCCGGCGGAAGGCGGCCGGGTCCTGCCGGACCTGACGGGACTGGACCTGGGCAGGCTCGGCGCCAAGCTGCGTCGGGGGCTCGGTGGCGCCCGCCCTGAGCCGGCCGAGCCGGAGCCGCTGCCGGATGGCGCTGCCTTCCTCCAGCGGCGCCTCCAGGGCCCGCATGGCAGCCGCGACTATCGGCTCTACGTGCCGTCCTGCTGTGCCGCCACCCCGTTGCCGCTCGTGGTGATGCTGCATGGCTGCACCCAGGATGCCAGCGACTTCGCCGCCGGCACCCGGATGAACCTGCAGGCGGAGCGCCACGGCCTGCTGGTGGCCTATCCCGAGCAGCCGGCTTCGGCCAACCCGTCGCGTTGCTGGAACTGGTTCGAGCCTGGCCACCAGCAGAAGGAACAGGGCGAGCCGGCCATCATCGCCGCCATCGTGGCGGAGGTGATGCGCAGCCATCCGGTTGACCCCGCCCGGATCTTCGTTGCCGGCCTGTCGGCGGGCGGTGCCGCAGCGCTGGCCGCGGGCCTGCTCCATCCCGAACTGTTCGCCGCGGTGGGCGTCCATTCCGGCCTGCCGTTCGGTGCCGCGCACGACATGCCGTCGGCCTTCGCCGCCATGCGTGAGGGTCGGGCAGCGGGCCGGCGGCTAGGAGGTGCACGGCCGGTGCCGACCATCCTGTTCCACGGGACCCAGGACGGCACGGTCCATCCGCGCAACGCCAAGGCCGTGCTCGACCAGTTGTGCCTGCTGGGGCCAGCCGAGCCTGCGGAGGTCGAGCAGGGGCGGGTCCCGGGCGGGCACGACTATGCCCGCACCCTCTACCGCGATGGCGCCGGCCGGGTGGTTCACGAGCACTGGGCGATCCGCGGCGCCGGCCATGCCTGGTCCGGCGGCAGCGAGGCGGGGTCCTATACCGATCCCCTGGGCCCGGACGCTTCGGCCGAGTTCGTCCGCTTCTTCCTGAGCCGGCCGGCCCCGTTCTCGCGTTGACACGATGTCGCGGGGCATCGACGTTTTCCGGACAGCCTGGATAGGGGGAGAAGCCCGATGACTGGACGCGCCAAGCCGTTCCCGATGCCGTTCCTGTCGCGCCGACATCTGCTCGGCAGCACGCTCAGCCTGGCCGCGGTGGCACCGCTCGGTCGTCTGGCGCATGCTCAGGAGGAGGCGCAGGTCAACGTCTACAACTGGGACACCTATATCGGCTCGGAGACCGTGGTCGAGTTCACCGAGGCCACCGGCATCAAGGTGCGCTACGACCTGTTCGCCAGCGCGGACGAACTGTTCGGCAAGATGCGCGAGGGCAATCCCGGCTACGACGTGATCTTCCCGTCGAACAACATCGTCGAGCGGATGGCCGTGGCCGGAATGCTGATCGAGGTCGATAAGGCCAAGATCCCGAACCTCAAGTTCATCACCCCGGCCTTCGCGAACGCGCCCTACAATCCCGGCCTGAAATGGGGTGCCCCCTATTTCTGGGGCACTCAGGGGATCGGCTACCGCAAGAGCCTGTTCGAGACGGCACCTGTGTCCTGGAAGGACATGACCGAGAACGAGGCGGTCGCGGGCCGCTTCTCGCTCCTGTCGGATGCCGACACGCTGCGGATGGCGCTCAAGATCATCGGTGCCTCGCTGGACAGCCGGGATCCGGGCGAGATCGCGGCAGCGGCCGACTACCTCATCAGGATCAAGCCCGGCATCAAGAGCTTCGCGCCTGACACCGGTCAGGACCTGCTCCTGTCCGGCGAGGTCGATGCCTGCCTGGAATGGTCCGGCGACATCCTGCAGGTCGCCGCGGAGGACGAGGACCTGGCCTATGTCATCCCGGTCGAGGGCAGCATGCTCTGGACCGACAACATGGTCATCCCGAAGGGCGCACCGCACCCGGGCAATGGCCATGCCTTCATCAACTTCATCCTGACACCGGAGGTCCACGCCGCGATCGCCGCCGAGGTCGGCTATGGCTGCCCTAACCAGGCGGCCCTGGACCTGATCCCGGAAGCCGACCGCACCAATCCCGCGATCTACCCGGCGGAGGAGACCCTCGCCCGCTGCGAGTACGCCACCTACAAGGGCGAGCAGGTGGAGAAGCTCTACGAGGACGCGCTGACCCGGGTGCTCGCGGCGTGAGCGGACGTGGCGGCTGCGATTTTGGGGCCGCCACCGTTTGACCTGTCATCGGCTCGTCGCCATCCTGCGTTCTTCCAGAGTTGTCGCTGCCCGACGAGGCAGAAGCTTTCGGTTCGGAGGTTCCCATGATTCCTGTGCGCCGCCGTGGCCTTCTGGGAGGCGGGCTCGCCGTGGCCGGCCTGCTGCCGCTGTCGCGCTTCGCCCGCGCGCAGGAAGACCAGGTGAACATCTACAACTGGGACACCTATATCGGCAGCGACACGCTGGCCGAGTTCACCGACGCCACTGGCATTTCCGTCCGCTACGACCTTTATGCCTCCTCCGACGAGCTGTTCGGCAAGCTGCGCGAGGGCAATCCCGGCTACGACGTGATCTTCCCGTCCAACAACTATGTGGAGCGGATGGTCGCTGGCGACATGCTGATGCCGCTCGATCACGCGCTGGTGCCGAACCTGAAGAACATCGCACCTGCTTTCGCCAATCCCAGCTACGACCCCGGGCTGAAATACGGCGCTCCCTACACCTACAGCCTGCTGGTGATCGGCTACCGCAGGTCGGCCGTGGCGGAGCCGCCCACCTCCTGGGCGGCGGTGTTCGGCCCGGATGCGCCGGTGGGGCGCGTATCGCTGCCGAACGAGACCGATCTCGTCCGGGTCGCCCTGAAGTCGTTGGGCAAGTCGCTGAACACGGAGGACCCGGCCGATCTCAAGGCCGCGGAAGAGCTGCTGCTCGAGGTGAAGCGGCGGGGCGTGGTCAAGATGTTCGCCCCCGACACCGGGCAGGACCTGCTCCTGTCTGGCGAGGTCGACATCGCGGTCGACTGGATGGGCGACCTGCGCCAGGTCATGGCCGAGGACGACGACCTGAACTTCGTGGTGCCGAGCGAGGGCACCGTGCTGGGCATCGACTGCATGTGCATTCCCAAGGGTGCGCCGCACCCGGCCGCTGCCCATGCCTTCATCGACTTCGTGCTGCGCCCGGAGGTCCATGCCGCGATCGCCGAGGAGATCCAGTACGCGATTCCGAACCAGCCGGCGGTCGAGCTCCTGCCGGCCGAGACCCGCGACGACCCGCAGGTCTACCCACCGGCGGACGTGCTGGCGAAGTCGGAAGTGCCGGCCTATCGCGGCGAGGCCGCGGAGAAGCTGTTCGAGGACGTCCTGACCCGGGTCCTGGCGGCTTGACGGCGCCTGAGGGCTCTTCTTCAACTCGAGCCAGGACCTGACAGGGACGAACCGGCTGGCCTTCCCGCCGGCACGCTAGCGAGGACGGCGCTTGGAGAACTGGCGGCGGCAGCCCTGGGTGTTCGCGACCTTCATCGGCCCCGGCACGCTGTGGCTGCTCCTGTTCTTTCTCCTCCCGCTCGGCTGGATCTGGCTGTTTGCGGTAGGCGAGCGGGAGGGTCCGGTCGACATCGTGGTGACCTGGACGCTCGAGAACTACCGGGAAGCGCTGCAGCCGGTCTACCTGCAGCTCTTCCTCAAGACCTTCCTGATAGCATTGGTTTCCACCGCGATTTGCTTGGTGGTCGCCTTCCCGGTGGCTCTCGCGATCTGCTTTGCGCCGGAGCGCTACAAGAACGTCCTGCTCCTGCTCGTCATCCTGCCGTTCTGGACCAACATGCTGATCCGCACCTATGCGATGATCGCGATGCTGCGCCAGAACGGCTTCGTCAATGACGGGATCGGCCTGCTCTGGACGGGGCTGAAATATTTGCTGACACCCATCGGCATGGACGGGCTGATGGGCGAGCGCTTCGCGCCCCTGCCCCTGCTCTACAACAACACCGCGGTGGTGCTGGGCATCGTCTATGTCTACCTGCCCTTCATGGTGCTGCCGCTCTACGCCAACCTGGAGAAGCTCGACCGCTCGCTGATCGAGGCGTCGCTCGACCTGGGCGCCAGCCAGGTGCGGACCTTCTTCGAGATCATCGTCCGGCTGGCCAGGCCCGGCATCGTGTCCGGCATCATCCTGGTCTTCATCCCGGCGCTCGGCACCTTCCTGATCTCCGACCTCCTGGGTGGGCCGGACAGCCAGCTCATCGGCAACGTGGTCGAGCGGCAGTTCCGCGCGGCCAACAACCTGCCGCTGGGTGCGGCCCTGTCGTTCCTCCTGCTCTACCTGACCTTCCTGGCGCTGGCCCTGCGCGCCTGGTTCGCGGCACGTGCGGAGAAGGCCGATGCGTAACCCGATCGGGCCCCTGGAGTTCACCCGACGCGGCTGGGTGCGGCTGTGGCTGCTCGCCGTGTTCGTGTTCCTCTACGCGCCGATCGTCATTCTGATCGCCTTCTCCTTCAACCAGTCGCGCCGCAACATCGTCTGGACCGGGTTCACCACCGACTGGTACGGCCGGGCGCTGAACAACGCGTCGCTGATCGAGGCCTTCACCAACTCGATCATGATTGCGCTGATTTCGACGGTCCTGTCGGTGATCCTGGGTGGGCTCCTGGCGCTGGGCCTCTACCGCTTCCGCTTCCCGGGCAAGCCGGTGCTGGACGGGGTCGCCGCCCTGCCGATCGTGATCCCCGAGATCTGCTTAGGGGTGGCGCTCCTGGTGTTCTACGCCCGGGTCGGCTGGCCTGTCGGCCTGCCCTGGCCGCTCAACCTGAGCCAGGTGATCATCGGCCATGTCGTGTTCAGCTTCCCGTTCGTGGCAGTTGTGGTGCGCGCGCGCATGGAGGGCTTCGACCGCTCGCTGGAGGAGGCGTCCAAGGACCTGGGTGCTTCCGAGTGGCAGACCTTCTGGAACGTCACCCTGCCCTACATGAAGACCGGGCTGATCGCGGGCGCGCTGCTGGCCATGACCCTGTCGCTGGACGACTTCGTGATCACCTTCTTCACCAGCGGGCCCGAGACGATCACCTTCCCGGTCAAGATCTACTCGATGGTCCGCCAGAGCGTGACGCCTGAGGTGAACGCCGCCTCGACCATCCTGATCCTGTTCACCGTCCTTTTGACGGTGATCGCACTGAAGTTTCAAAAGCCTTCGGAGGGCGTCGGCTGACCATGAGCAACGGCGTCCCGATCGTCCGGTTCGAGAACATCGAGAAGAGCTTCGGCTCGTTCAAGGCGGTGGACGGCGTCACGCTGGACGTGCCGAACAATTCCTTCTTCGCGCTGCTGGGCCCTTCGGGCTGCGGCAAGACCACGCTTTTGCGCATGCTGGCCGGCTTCGAGCACCCGACCTCGGGCCGGGTGTTGATCGACGGCGAGGACATGGCCGGGATCCCGCCGAACAAGCGCCCGGTCAACATGGTGTTCCAGTCCTACGCGGTGTTCCCGCACATGACCGTGCGCGAGAATGTCGGCTACGGGCTCAGGGTTTCGGGCGTGCCGCGCGGCGAGATCGGCCCCAGGGTCGAGGACGCCCTGCGCATGGTCCGGCTGGAGGCGTTCGCCGACCGCAAGCCCGACAAGCTGTCCGGCGGCCAGCGGCAGCGCGTGGCGCTGGCCCGCGCCCTGGTGAAGAAGCCCAAGCTCCTCCTGCTCGACGAGCCGCTCTCCGCGCTGGACAAGAAGCTGCGCGAGGACATGCAGCTGGAGCTGGTCCGCCTGCAGCAGGAGGTCGGGATCAGCTTCGTGATCGTCACCCACGACCAGGACGAGGCCCTGTCGATGGCCGACCTGATCGCGGTGATGAACCGTGGCAAGGTCCTGCAGGTGGCGCCACCCTGGGACCTGTACGAAGAGCCGAACTGCCGGTTCGTCGCGGACTTCATCGGCGAGATGAACCTGTTCGAGGGGCGGATGCTGTCCGCGGATGGCGGCCAGGCCCGGCTGGACCTCAAGGGGATCGGCCTGGTCGACGTACCCTGGGACTATCCCGCCACCTCGGACGTGGCGCTGGCGGTCCGGCCCGAGAAGATGCGGCTCTATCGCGAGGAGCCGGAGCTCGGCTGGGTGCGGCTGCCGGGCAAGGTCGCGCAGGTCGCCTATTTCGGCGACAACAGCCAGGTGTTCGTGGAGACCAGCCAGGCCGGGCGGGTCGTGGTCCTGCGCCACAACCAGTCGCGTTCGCGTGACGAGCCGTACCGCACCGGCACCGATTGCTGGGTGGCCTTCGAGCCGACCGACGGGATCGTGCTGAGCGACTGACCCCTGACCGGGGCCTGTCCCGAAACGACCAAGGGGGAGCCGAAGCTCCCCCCGCATCGAACAGCAGCGTCCGGGCCGCGAGTCAGCCGGGTCGGCCGACCACGATCAGGCTCTGCCCCCAGGTCACGATCTCTTCGCGCTTGTCGTTGTCCACGTCGAACAGGATCGGGAAGGCCACCCAGCGGTCATAGACGTTGGAGGTCGACTTCTCCTTCACCTTGTTGCCCTTCAGGTTCCAGTACCAGCCCTTGGTCAGGATCGGCTTGCCGCTGCCGTTAAACACCTCGCCGAACATCGCGACCAGTTCGTCGGTGCGCTTGTCGCCGTCGAGCTGGGCGTTCTGCATCGGCAGGATCCGGCGGTTGATCGTGCGGACCACCTTGCCGTTCTTGTTGAGCACGTAGGTCTTGGCGTTCTTCTCGGTCCCGCGCTGGGTCATGGTGATCGAGAGGTCCTTGGGCGCCGGATCGAGCTGGGCGATCGCCAGTTCCTGCGGATTCTTGACCGGAGCCTTCCAGAGCCGCTTGCAGTTGCTGGCATTGAACGCCGCGCCGCCGGTGTGGCCGACCGCGACGGCGGTGATCTGCGAGGACTTCGGGCTGAGCTTGGCGATCCGGATGCCGTCGACATGGTCGCCCGACGGCCAGCCGCTCAGCGTGCAGCGCACCTTGCCCTTGAAGTCCAGGGCATACTTGCCGGCGAAGAAATACTCATGATAGCCATCGTTGTTGGCATCCACGCCCGCGGTCTGATGACCTGCGTCGCAGGTGTCGCGGTGCCACAGCTTCTTCAGGTTTTGGTCGAAGGCGACGACCCGGGTCCAGTTGTCTGCCCAGTTCCTCTTGTGGCATTTGGCGCTACCGCCTGGCTGCTCATGAGCCACAAGAATGATCGGCTTCTTGTCCGACTGCTTGCGGTAAACGGCGATTCGGCAGTAGGCCTTGGGACCATTGCTCTGCCCGCTCAACGTGACCCGCCGGATCTCCTTGCCCGTTGCCCCCTCGCGGGCGACCAGGACTTTGCTCGAACCCTTCTGCCAGCAGTGGAGGATGTCCGGCTTCCCGCCACCGTTCATGTTCAGGATGGCGGCGGTATCTCGATGGATGAAGGCCTCGGAACCCTGGCGTCGCGCCGACCCGTTGGTCACCTGCCAGAGCTTCTTCCCGCCGGGATCGTAGACCCGCATGATGCGGTGGCCGTTCCAATGGACAAAGCCGTACTTGCCGTCATTGTTGGTATCGATCGGCAGGAGGCTGGAATAGGCGTTGTCGATGGCGTTGCCGTCCAGGTTGATCTTGCGGACGACCTTGGCCTTCAGCGCGCTCTTGCCTTTCGCCGAGGAGCCAGCACGGGACGTGGGCACGTACTCCATGCCGCGCGGCGCGTTGCGGTGGAGCAGGACCCGGTCCCGGAGCTTGAGCTCGAGGTCCGCCGCTTGGCCGGTGCCCGACCATGCAGTACCGGCGGCGAGAACCACAAGCAGGCCCAATCCCATCATCGAGGAAACACGTGGCCGCCTGGCGGTTCGCTGAAGCTTCATGTCTATTTCCTGATCTCGTACCGGATCTTAGGGAAGCCATTAACTTTCCCTCTTTCCGACAATGACAAGATGAATGTCCGCCGTTCCACCATATCTTGTCATATTAACGAGTTTTCATTCCGCCTGTTGCCGGATATGAGGAAGAATTCCTCCCAGGATGCCCGCACCAGCGTTGAGAATCCCACCTTCTCAAGCGTCAGTGATGACGCAGGGCCAAGATTACTGCCCGGCAAGATCGTCGAACCCATCGGCGCCGCTGACAGGCAGGGCGCGGCGCGACGACGACAGGAGAGTGGCGGCGTACCCTCCTGTCGCTGGCTCCGATCAGCGGATCTTGGCGGCTACAATCAGGCTCTGCCCCCACACCACAAGCTCATCCCTGCCGTCCTTGTCCACGTCCACCATCAACGGAAAGGCAGCCCAGTGGTCGTACACATTAGAACTCGGCACGGTCTTCACCTTGCTGCCTTTCAGGTTCCAGTACCAGTTCTTGGACAGCAGCTGCTTACCGGTGCCAGTGAATACTTCACCGAACATGGCGAGGATCTCGTCGGTGCGCCCGTTGCCGTCCAGCTGGGCGTTCTGCATCGGAATGATCCGCGCGCCGATCGTGCGCACGATTTTTCCGCTGGCGTTGAGAATGTAGGTCTTGGCGTTTGGCTCTGAGCCGCGCTGAGTGACGGTCACCGACAAGGGCTTGGGCGCCGGATCGAGTTGGGCAATCGAGAGTTCCTGAGGGTTTTTGATGGTCTTCGAGAAGCCCCACAGCCACTTGCAGTTGCCGGCGTCGAAGGCCCCGCCCCCGGTCGCGCCTACGGCCACGGCCACCATGCGGGAGGAATTTGGGTCTAGCCGGGCAACACGTATGGCATCGACATGGTCCTTCGCCGACCATCCCTTCAGGCTGCAGCGAATCTTGCCGTTGAAGTCGAGTCCGTACTTGCCAATGAAGAAATACTCCTGGTAGCCGTCATTGTTGGCATCCACGCCAGCTGACTGATGGCCGGCATGGCAGATGTCCGTGTGCCATAGCTTCTTGAGCCCAGTGGTATAGGCGATGACGCGCGTCCAGTTATCAATGTAGTTCTTGCCATCGCACTTGGCACTGCCGCCAGGCTGACGTGCCGCCAGCAGAACGATGGGCTGTTTGTCGGACTGCTTTCGGTAGACGGAAATCTTGCACCACGACGTCTCGGTATTGATCTGATCGCTCACGGATACGCGGCGGATCTCCTTGCCGCTGACGCCGTTGCGCGCGATCAGGAGCTTCTGTGAACCCGACTGCCAGCAATGAAGCACGTCGTCCTTGCCGTCACCGTTCAGGTCCAGGATGGCGGCGCCGTCACGGTGAATGTAGGAGGCGTTGGTCAGGCGCCGGCCGGAGCTGTTGGTGACCTGCCACAGCTTGTTGCCGGCCTGGCCGTAGAGGCGCATGATTCGGTGGCCGTTCCAGTGCAGGAATTCTGGCGTGCCGTTATTATTGTAGTCGAGCGGCAGAACGCTGGAGTATACGTTCAGCATCGGATCACCATCCAGGTTGATCTTCAGCTTGACGCTCGCCGATAGGGACGACTTGGCACTGGTTGATGCATCGGGCCGAGACGTCGCGGCATACTCCGTCCCCCGTGAGGGGACGCGGTGTAGGCGGATCCGGTCGTCGAGCTTGTCGACTGCGGCAGCATGCTCGACGGGCAGCGCAACCGCGAGGCTCAGGCCGAGAACCAGGGCGGCAGCACTGCACCGTGCGCTGCTGAGGCATTCCATGTCTGGCTTCTCCGATTCTTGCGGATTTTTTTACCGGCTCGCCAGCCGGCCCTATCGAGTTGGACAGATTCTGCTGCTTTATCTACACAATTTCCGGAAATTAAACAACTTTCATCTGCCCTTGCTGTGCTGCTGGGCAAGGTGAAGCCGGACCATGTTCAGCCACTTTGCCTGCTTCCGCAGGCACCATCCGATCCATTTCAGCAGCGAAGATTACAGACCGGCAATCAACGCATCAGGCGCGACATGGTGGATTCCATGTCCAGACATCAAAAAAGACAGACGGCCGTCCTGTGATCAGGTACGGCCGTCCTAAGCGATATGAGACAACTGGGAGCCTGCGGCTCAGGCGGCGAGGTAGCCGCCGTCCACCACGATCGTCTCGCCAGTAATCATGTTTGAGGCATCCGAAGCGAGGAAAAGGATGGCGTCCGCGACCTCGATCGGCTCGAGGAACCGCCCCATCGGGATCTTCGCCTTCTGCGGGTCGCCCTTCTCCGGCGGCCCCCAGACCTTGCGCCCCATCGGCGTCAGCGTAACGGTCGGGCAGACCGCATTGACCTGAATGTTGTGCTTTGCCCACTCCAGCGTCAGGCACTGGCCGAGGATGTTCACGCCCGCCTTGGATGCGCAGTAGGCGGCATGGTCGAGCACCGCCGCCTTGCCGGCGGTCGAGCTGACATTGATGATCTTGCCCCAGCGCTGCGCGATCATCGCCGGGGCCAGGGCCTGCGCGAACAGGAACGGGGCCCGCAGGTTGACCGCCATCACCTCGTCCCAGTCCTCGACACTGTGCTCCAGGGCCGGGAATACCCGCGCGATCCCGGCATTGTTCACCAGGATGTCGATCGTCCCCCATTCCTTCAGCGCCTGGGCACAGGCCTGGCGCGGCCCTTCGACCGTGCCGAGATCGGCCACGATCGTCAGGCAGCGCCGGCCGATCCGCTCCACCGCTTCCTTCGCCTCGTCCAGCCCGGCCTGGTCACGGCCGACCGCCACGATGTCCGCACCGGCATCGGCCAGCACCGAACAGGTCGCCGCCCCGATCCCCTTGCTGGCACCCGTCACCAGCGCCTTGCGCCCGCTCAGGCCGAACCGCTTCACGAACTCCGACATTCCGCCTCCCATTTTCTGCCAGCCATGGCAGCGCGCCGAGCCTGCCGCCCGGAGGTTCGGGGTGCAACCGCCCGCCGCAACTGGTAGGTCTGGCGCGCCTTTCGGCGGCAGCGGGATGACGGATGAGCACGGGCCTGCGCTTCGACGCGGATGGAACGGCCAGTTGCTGGTGGCATGGCGGCCATGACGACTACCGGCGCTACCACGACACCGAATGGGGCCGTCCGGTGGCCGACGACATCCGCCTGTTCGAGAAGCTCTGCCTGGAGGGTTTCCAGTCCGGCCTGTCCTGGCACACGATCCTGCGCAAGCGCGAGAATTTCCGCCGGGCGTTCCGCGGCTTCGACCCTGAGACCTTGACCGGGTTCGGCGCGGCCGAGGTGGCGGCCCTGCTCCAGGATGCCGGGATCGTGCGCCACCGCGGCAAGATCGAATCGGTGCTGAACAATGCCCGGCGTTATCCGGAGTTGCGGGCAGAGGCCGGCTCGCTGGCCGCGTTCGTCTGGCGCTTCGAGCCGCCGCCGGAGGCACGGCCCACGAGCTTCAACCACGCCACCCTGAAGGCCCTGGGCAAGACCGCGGAATCCACCGCTCTGTCCAAGGCGCTGCGCCAGCGCGGCTGGAGCTTCGTGGGACCCACCACCGTCTATGCGTTCATGCAGTCCTGCGGCCTGGTCAACGACCATGTGGAAGGTTGTGCCTGCCGCCCGGCCTGCGACGCTCTGCGCTCGGCCTTCGTCCGGCCGCGCTGAGCGAACCCTTCTTCCCTCATCCGACCCTGGAGCCGATCTTGCCCCTGCGGATCACCACGCTGAACGTCAACTCGATCCGGATCCGGCTGGAACTGATCCGCCAGGTCGTGGCCACGCTCGACCCGGACGTCCTGTGCCTGCAGGAGATCAAGATCGAGACGGAGCGCTTTCCCACCGCGGAACTGGCCGCCCTCGGCTTCCAGCACCAGCATGTCTATGGCCAGAAGGCCTATCACGGCGTGGCGATCCTGGCGAAGCGCCCGTTCCACTCGGTGGGCACCCGAGCCTGGTGCGGCAGCGACCATGCCCGGCACTGCTTTGTCACCCTAGAGAACGGCCTGGAGATCCACGACTTCTACGTCCCGGCCGGCGGCGACATCCCCGACCCCGAGATCAACCCAAAATTCCGGCACAAGCTGGAGATGCTGGCGGAGATGACCCATTGGCTGGAGGGGATGGAGGCGCGCGACCATCCCATGGTGCTGGTGGGAGACCTCAACATCGCGCCGCTGGAAGAGGACGTCTGGAGCCACAAGCAGCTCCTGAACGTCGTTTCCCACACGCCGGTGGAAGTCGAGGCCCTGCTCCGCCTGCAGCGGGCCTATGACTTCACCGATGCCCTGCGCGTGCTCACCCCGCCGCCCGCCAAGCTCTATTCCTGGTGGTCGTACCGCAACCGCGACTGGGCGCTGAGCGACCGCGGCCGGCGCCTGGACCATGTCTGGCTGGCACCGGCGATCAAGGACCGGCTGGCCGGCGGCTCGATCCTGCGGGAAGCACGCGGCTGGCTGCAGCCCTCCGACCATGTCCCGGTGACGGTGGATCTGGATCTATGACGAGGAACCGGCAATCCAGAACCGGTCAGCTCCCGATTTCGCCATCTGGGTGTCCTCGCATGAGGTCACTGTGCTGACCGGTGAACTTCAACAACGACCGGCGTACCGACCTCGCCCTGGTCCGCCAGATACCGGGCTGAAACACCATCCCGGTGTCGCTCGCGACCTCCAACGGCTTCGCGGTGCACAATCCTCCCGCCTTCGACTTCGCCGGCTGTGCGGCCACCCAGGTGGTCACGGCGCTCACGGGCAAGTTCAACGGCGACAGCCGCACCGATCTCGCCCTGGTCCGCCAAGCCCCGGGCTGGAGCACCGTGCCGGTGGCACTCGCGACCCGCTGAGGCCCGGCACTCGACCGCAGGCACCGAAGATCCGCCAGCCCGGCCGCTCACCCGGCCGGGCCGGCTTCAGCTTCGCGCCCGCAGCGCCACCTGCCGCTCGATGACGGCACCGTTGCGCAGCAGGCGGATCGGTACGTCGCGCCCGATCATCGAAGCGTCCAGGAGGCGGTGCAGTCGGTCCACCGACGGGACCTGCATCCCGTCCAGGTCGACGATCAGGTCACCGGCCAGCAGCCCGGCCCGCTCGGCCGGGCTGCCCGGCTCGACCTGGGCGACCCGGACCCCGGTCTCGCCGAACAGACCCAGTGCGAACACGATCCGGCGGGGCAGGGTCACGGTCTGCGCGGCGATGCCCAGATGAGCGCGGCGCACTCGGCCGTGGCGCAGGATCTCCTGGACCACGAAGCGGGCGGTATCGATGCCGATCGCGAAGCACAGGCCCTGCGCACCCATGATCGTCGCAGTATTCACCCCAATCGCCCGGCCGCGCGAATCGACCAGTGGCCCGCCGGAATTGCCGGGGTTGAGGGCGGCATCGGTCTGGATCACGTCGTCGATCGATCGGCCGGACCGGGAACGCAGCGAGCGCCCGAGCGCACCCACCACGCCGGCGGTGACGCTGTGGTCGAAGCCCAGCGGGTTGCCGATCGCGAGCGCGAGCTGGCCGACCTTCAGGCCCGAGGTCGTGCCCAGTTCCACCGCGACCAGGTTGCTGCCATGGACCTGCACCACCGCGAGATCGGTATCCGGATCGTCCCCGACCAGGTAGGCCACGTGGCGGCTGCCGTCCGGGAAGCCCACCCGGATGTCTTTGGCCCCGTTCACCACATGGCTGTTGGTCAGCATGTAGCCGTCCGGGGTCACCAGGAAGCCCGAGCCGGTGCCCTGCCCGGTGCTGCCCCGCACCTGCAGATGCCCGACCGACGGCGCGACCCTGGCCGCCGCCGTCACCACCGCCTGCGAATAGGCGTCGAACAGGACGTCATCGCCGTCCGCGGCACCGGCCTCGGGCCCCGGCAGCGGCGAGCTGTCCTGCGCCGCACCGTCATGGTTCAGCTCGACCAGGGATCGATCCATCCCCATCTCCTCCATCAGAGGATGAAGAAGTGGGCATCCATTCGCCCGGCCGCAATCCGCCGCCGGCAGCGGCTCAGCCCTGCCTCAGCCGGGGCAGGCTGTCCGCGCAGGGCCGCCAACAGCCGCGATCACGCCATCGGCCGCCACCTGCCAGGCCGTCGCGTAGGGCGCCAGCGCTTCCGGCACCGCCCGCAGCTCGCCGGCCCCGGCACATTCCCGCAGCGCCGGCTCCGCCTGCTTCAGGTTGCCGATGATGGCTTGCGTGGCGCCGCCGATCGCCGGGCGCAGGACCGATGCCAGATCCGGCACATCGGTGAATTCGGCTGCTGCCTCCGTCCGCCACTGCTCGATCAGGGAGGACTGCACGAGCTTGGCGGCCTCGATCTGGGCGGTGGCCACCTTGCTTACCACCTCCGGCGCCGTGCCGAGTTCCCGGCCCGCTGTCACGGCTCCTTCGACGACCCGCGCCTCCTGCGCCCGGTCTTCCACGGCGGCACCGCTGTTCCACTTGTGCCGGGCGACGTCCGGCATGGCAGCGAGCCGATCGGCCATCGCCGCCTTGAGCAGGGCCAGCGGCGTGTCCGCCAGCGCTGCGCCGGGCAGGATGAGCAGAACCGCAGCGACGACCGGGATCAGGCGCATCGGGATCGGCCGTCAGACGTTAAAGCGGAAGTGGCAGACGTCGCCGTCCTTCACGACGTATTCCTTGCCCTCCAGCCGCATCTTGCCGACCTCCTTGGCCTTCTGCTCGCCGCCCAGCGCGACATAGTCGTCATAGGCGATGATCTCGGCGCAGATGAAGCCGCGCTGGAAGTCAGTGTGGATCTCGCCCGCAGCCTCCGGTGCGGTGGCACCCCGGTGGGTGGTCCAGGCCCGTGCCTCCTTGGGGCCGACCGTGAAGAAGGTGAGCAGTCCCAAGAGGTCGTGGCCGGCCCGGATCACTTTGTTCAGCCCGGGCTCGTCCAGGCCGAGCGTCTGGAGATATTCCGCCGACTCCTCGTCGTTCAGCTGCGCCAGCTCCGCCTCGATCGAGGCCGAGATCACCACCGAGCCGGCATCGTGCTTGGCGACCTCGGCGGCGACCCTCGCGCTGTGGACGTTGCCGCCGGCGGCACTCGCCTCCTCGACGTTCAGCACGTAGAGCACCGGCTTGGCAGTGATCAGCTGGAAGCCCCGCGCCAGCGCCCGCTCGTCCTCGGTAAGATCGATCGAGCGGACCTGGATGCCGTCGCCGATCGAGGGGAGCAGCTTCTCGGCAAGGGTCAGCCGCTCCCTCGCCTCCTTGTCGTTGCCCTTGGCGCGCTTGGCCAGCGCGTCGCGCTGCCGCTCCAGGCTCTCCAGGTCGGCCAGCAGCAGCTCGGTCTCGATCAGCTCCAAGTCGCGCAGGGGATCGACCCCGCCCTCGACATGGGTGACGTCGTCGTCCTCGAAGCAGCGCAGCACATGGAGGATCGCGTCGACCTCACGGATCGCACCCAGGAATTGGTTGCCCAGCCCCTCGCCCTTGGATGCGCCGCGCACCAGCCCGGCGATGTCCTTGATCTCGAGCTGGGTGGGGATGATCTTCGCCGACTTCGCGATCGCCGCCAACTGCTCCAGCCGCGGATCGGGCACCGGCACGCGGCCGGTGTTGGGTTCGATCGTGCAAAACGGATAGTTGGCCGCAGCCGCCGCCGCGGTCTTGGTCAGCGCGTTGAACAGCGTCGACTTGCCGACATTCGGCAGGCCGACGATCCCGCAATTGAAGCCCATGATCGTCCAGGAGAAGGAAAGGGAACCGAGTTGCCGGGGGTTCTAGCCGCTCGGGCGCGGCAAGGCGAGCATCCACCGATCACCTTGCCAAGCCTGCTAGCCCGGCCGACCCTCCTGCGATCGAGCAAGGAGGAGCCGGGCGATGAAGGTGGATCTCGAGAAGTTCCTGGCACCTTACCGGATCGAGGACGGCAAGAGCTTCGAGCTGAAGGACCACGACCCGGCCGACACCCATGAGCTGGGCATCGAGAAGACCGAGGCCAAGGAGATCCTGAAGGCTGGCATCGAGCGGCTGAGCGAACTGCAGGAGATGCTCTACGCACAGAATCGCTGGTCGGTCCTGCTGATCTTCCAGGCAATGGACGCGGCGGGCAAGGACAGTGCGATCAAGCACGTCATGTCCGGGGTCAACCCGCAGGGCGTGCAGGTCTACTCGTTCAAGCGCCCCTCAGCGGAGGAACTGGACCACGACTTCATGTGGCGCTGCGCGCGCAACCTGCCCGAGCGCGGCCGGATCGGCGTGTTCAATCGCTCCTATTACGAGGAGGTGCTGGTGGTGCGGGTCCACCAGGAGATCCTCGAGAGCCAGCACCTCCCGCGCGGGCTGACCGGCGAGAACATCTTCGCCGAGCGCCTGGAGGACATCGCCGGCTTCGAGCGCTACCTCGCCCGCCAGGGCACGCTGATCCTGAAGTTCTTCCTGAACGTGTCGAAGGCCGAGCAGAAGCAGCGCTTCCTCAAGCGCCTGGACGATCCCGAGAAGCACTGGAAGTTCGAGGCGGGCGACCTCGCCGAGCGCAGGCACTGGGATGCCTACATGGACGCCTACCAGGAGGCGATCCGGGCCACCGCGACACCCCAAGCACCCTGGTACGTGGTGCCCGCCGACAACAAGTGGTTCACCCGCCTGGTGGTGGCCGGTGCCATCGTCGACAGCATGCGCCGGCTCGACCTGCACTATCCCGAGGTGAGGGAGGCCGAGCGGGCGAAGTTCGCCGAGTATCGCCGCATCCTCGAGACGGAATAGGCGGCGGCATGGCCGATCGGCCGGCGGAGCCGGGACTGGTGATCACATCCGCTTGAAGCATGCTGTGAGCGGCGCAGGCGGCAGCCGACAGGTGCGCCGCCGGCCGGGTTGGAGGGACTTTTCCAGCCGGATCCAGGCCTATCGGTATATCCTTAGCTATAATGATGCGTATCCAAATATATCCTAAAGATACATGGTAGATATACCGGAACCTCGCCAAGGTTAGCTTGCGCCGTCTTCGGCTCAGGCTTATCCATAAGTTCACGCGGATCTAATATTCGCTCTAATCACCGAAAGATGCTGCTCAGTGTTACTGGAACAGATCAGCCAGACTATCGCGCCGGCCTCGTCGGCCCATGAAATCCCGCTCATTTCAGGATAGTGCACGCTCGGTGCTGCCGATCGGGAAGAGCAGCAGAGCATAGTCACGTCCAAGCGGAACCGGCTCCGGGACTCTCGATCACCAGCATCAGCCCAACCTCATGCAACGTACGGTGGTGGCCGGCGCGAGCCCGCACCGCCTGGAGCAATGCCATGTCTTGCAGGTCGCTCGCCGGCAGCTCGGCCATCGTCCTGGCCGCCCTCGCCGCCGCATCCTCGGCAACGGCGCAGGTGCCGCCGCCGGAACTCGTCATCGAAGGTCCGATCGACGAGATCGGGGCCGACTACATCAAGGTGATGGGCATCCACATCCTGGTGCCCAACAAAGTGGCCGACACGCCGACCAAGCTGGGCGTCCCGCTCGAGAGCCTGAATGACTCGCTGCCCGGGCGGGACAAGGGCTTCGTCGGCGGCACCGCGATCGTCACGGGCGGGAGCACGGGCGGCGTCGTCACGGCCACCGAGGTGTTCTCCGACGTCAACGAGAACGTGGTCGTGGGCGAGGTCACCTCGAGCAACCCGCTGGAGGTCAACGGCCTGCCGATGCTCAAGAGCACCAGCCCGGTCATCCCGGCCAGCCCGCCCATGAACGTCTTCGGCTTCCAGATCGACGACACGACGGTGGCAGTCGGCTCGCTGATCTCGGTCGAGGGCTATCTGAGCGACGATGACGGGCCCAAGCGCCTCTACTATCACACGCTGGAAGCCGATACCGGTGAGCCGCTGAACCGCAACAGCAACGAGGTCAGCGTTACGCGTACCCAGTGCCGCGATCGGAACGACGCGAACAAGGATGAGCTGGAGGTGCAGGGCTGGGTGCATCGCGCCGGCCTGCCCAACCTCACCGGCACGCTGCCCGCCATCACCATTACCTATCCGGCCCTCACCACCGGCCGCACGCCCACCAAGGTCACGGGCAGCGCCACGATCGTGCCAGTGGTCGATCCGGCGTCGCCGCAATATGCGCAGTACCGATATCGTTCCTCCAACCGTAACCTCGACGGCTGCCCCCTCAGGATCAAGGTGTCCTGGCAGGGCGACACCGACTCCGCGGTCTCGGAGGTCGATACCGACGCGACGCCCTGAGACGCCGCGCGGCCTGCCCGTGTTCCGTCGCTCCAAGGGGGGAAGGCGGCGGAGCACGGGCTCATTCCATGACGGGTCCGGCCGGCTCTAACCGGCTCGGCCGGTAGATCATTCGCCAGCAGGTCTTTCAGTGGCCGGAGCGGTCCGCGCTGCCGG
>NZ_WUJP01000762.1 GCF_009806515.1 Geminicoccus flavidas
TCGGGCCGGCTTCTCCGGCTTGGGCGGTGCGGTCAGCAGCGCCACCCGGTTCATGAAACCGGCATCGTCGCCGGCAGCGAGCATGGGTGCCGCATCGGCGAGCGCGTCGAGCAGGGCCGCCAGCCCGGACCGATCCGCCTTGGCGAAGTCGCCCAGCACATGGCCCAGCACCTTCTCCTTGTGGCCGGGATGGCCGATCCCGATCCGCACGCGGCGATAGTCCGGCGTGCCCAGGCAGTCTCGGATCGAGCGCAGGCCGTTATGGCCCGCCACCCCGCCGCCTAGCTTCACCCGGACCTTGCCGGGCGCCAGATCCAGCTCGTCGTGGAACACGACGATGTCGGCCGGCGGGATCTTGTGGAAGCGCGCGGCCTCGGCCACGGCGTGGCCGGACAGGTT
>NZ_WUJP01000769.1 GCF_009806515.1 Geminicoccus flavidas
GGACATGGCGTCACGGTTCGTATCCGCCGAGCAGGACCCCAGGCGTATGTCACAATCAAGGGGAAGGCCGTTGGTCCGGCACGGCCTGAGTACGAGTATCAGATTCCCGTCGCAGAGGCAGAGGAACTGCTCCAGACCATGTGCCGGCGGCCTCTGATCGAGAAGACTCGCCATGAGATCCAACATGCCGAGCATCTTTGGCATGTAGACGAGTTTGGGGGCCGCAACACCGGATTGGTACTGGCGGAGGTGGAGCTCAGTAATCCGGAGGAGGAGTTTGAGCGGCCTCCATGGCTGGGTGTCGAAGTCACGCTCGATGAGCGATATCGTAATTCGGCATTGGCTGAGGTGCCGATGGGACGCGATCCAGCGACGAGCCGGTAACAGCTGGGACATAACCTGTGCGCTGGCGTTACAGCACCCACTTATGTGCATTCCCTAATGCTCAATGAGCAGACAACCATCGCACCGTAGATGGCATGTTGATCTACTGCAATGGTTACGCGGGCGACTAATGGTCCTCTAGTGCAAAGCCGCCTGTTCTCTTACTCTGCCCCCTGTCTGCTTTGTCGCTTCTCGGCAATCGTCGCCGCCACCTCCTGCCAGCCCTGATCCGGACGCCGACGCGCCAGCTGCCGCCGCTGTTGCTCCCGCTCGGCCGCCATCCACGCGGTCACTTCCGCCATGGCCTGGCTCACCCGCGCGCCGAAGGTCGGCTGGTTGATCATGATGAAAGGCATGCGTCCTCCTCTTGGTGGATCGGCACTTGGTGTCGATCTACCGGCAGCGGTACCCGGCCGGGCGCATAGGTGATGCAACCGTCACGAACTTGACTCCCGACCGTCATGCCGCTGGCTGGGGAGCTCGGGCATGATCGCGGTGCGGGCCGGTACGGGATCACCGATCCGCTTACCTTCCTTCCCCTTCGATGCCGCCCGGTGATGAACCGGGCGGGTTCTTGGATGAGCTGGCCGCGCAACCATCCCTGGCCTCATCCGTTCCTGGTCCACAGAAAAATCCGGAACGTCCAGCCGTGAGCCCACTGCACACCATCATCCTGACCGTCCTCACCGGCATGGTGATCGTCCTGTCGCTGCCGATCCTGCCGGCCTGACCGGGCAGGCCTACGCCTCCTCCTTCACCGCCCGCTCGATCCGGCTGGCCAACCAGTCGTTCATGGACTGCTTCGCAGCAGCCGCAGCGGCCGCAACCGCTTCATGGAGCTGGGCTCCATTTTCCCACTTATGGCTGCCAGCGCGTCGAGAAGCTAAGCTGTCGAAGCATCTGAAACGTGTGCATGCAGGTGACACCGACACGGCCGCATGCATCGGGTATCCGGCGGTTCTGCGGGCTCGCACTCGGTTTGGATGTTTCCGTAGTGACGACGCGACGGTTGGCTGGATCGGCCAATGCATGAGCGATCAGATGTCCTCTTAACCTCCTTGTCTGACGAACTGCTCGACGGTGTCCCACGGTCGCCTTCCCTGGTTGCGGTAGCCCAGGTGCGGCCGCTCATGGTTGTAGTGGTGCAGCCAGGCATCGAGGTCGGCCTGCAGCGCCTCGACGCTCTCGAACAGCTTTTGGTGCATCACGGGCCGAAAGAACTCCTCCAGCACGGTACCGTTGAAGCGCTCGACGAACCCGTTGGTGCGCGGC
>NZ_WUJP01000778.1 GCF_009806515.1 Geminicoccus flavidas
GATGCCGGCGCGCACGCCTACCGGCATGTTCCGGAATATGAAGGAGATCACCAGGATGATGCCGGTGCCGGTGATCTCGATGGGCGGCACGTTGAACGCCAGGATGTAGGCGATGCCGATCACCGTGCCCGGGATCGCGAAGCTCAGCATGGTGCCGAACTCGAAGGCCCGCTTGAAGCCGAACTCCTGGCGCACCAGAAGCCAGGCGGTGAGCAGGCCGATGGCGGCAGTCGGCACCGCCGCGATCAGGGCGATGGCAATGGTGGTGGAAAAGCTGTTCCAGGCGGTACCGGACCAGACGATGCCGTGCTCGCCTGTCGTCACGCCGAAGGCGGCGATCATGTGGCGCAGGGTCGGCGTGTAGTCGCGCCCCCAGAACTCGACCAGCCCGCCCAGCAGGATCAGCGCGTAGAGCGCCATGGTGAGCACTGCCCACGGGATCGTCACCGCGTAGAGGGTGTAGCGCAGGCCCGGGACCAGCTGGAGCGGGACGCCGGAATCGCCCTTGCCGGTGACGGTCGTGTAGTTGCGCCGGCCCAGCCAGCGCTGCTGCGCCCAGAAGGCCACGAGCGTGAAAGCCAGCAGGATCAGCGCCATCATTGCGGCGCGCGACGGCTCGTGCTGAGCGCCCACCATGGCGAAGAAGATTTCAGTGGCGAGCACGTCGAAGTCGCCGCTCAAGACCAGCGGATTGCCGAAATCGGCCAGGCTCTCGATGAACCCTAGCAGGAAGGCATTGGCCAGGCCCGGGCGCATCAGCGGCAGCGACACCGTCTTGAACGTGGTCCAGCCATCGGCGCGCAGGGTCTGCGCAGCCTCCTCCATGGACGGGCTCACCCCCTCAACCACGCCGATCAGCACCAGGAAGGCGATGGGGGTGAAGGCCAGCGTCTGGGCGAACCAGACGCCGGGCAGGCCATAGATCCAGCGCCCGGGCTCGATGCCGAACATGGTGGCCACGAACTGGGTCACCGTGCCGTTGCGGCCGAACAGCAGGATGATCGCCAGGCCAATCACGAAGGGCGGGGTGATGATGGGCAGCACCGTCAGCACCCGGAGCGAACGCTTGAACGGGAACGGCGTACGGGTCGCGATCAGGGCGAAGGCCAGGCCCAGCAGCGTCGTGGACAGGCCGGTCAGGACCGCCAGCAGCAGCGAGTTCCAGGCGACCCCGCAGCGCACGGTCGAATAGGTGCAGGCCAGCCCCCAGATCCGGGCGTCGAAGAACTGGCCGGCGAACTGGTCCGGCACGAAGGCGCGCGCCAGGATCATGCCGACCGGCACGAACACGAACAGGCCGACCACGGCAACCACGAGACCGATCGAGCCGACGACGAACCGGTCGCCCTTGACCAGACCGCGCGTCGCCAGCCCGTTGGTCAGGGTGAACAGGAAGGCCAGCGCCACCAGCACCGCCCCTGCTCCCATCCCGTACTGGCGGGAACGGTCCGGCACGAACGGGGCCAGCCAGTCCGCGGGGCCGCGATGGTTGACCGCGAGACCCTGGATCGCCAGCCAGGCGATCCCGAGCAGGCCTGCCAGCACCAGCAGGTTGGCGCGGCGCGCCGGGTCCATCTCGTGGCGCCGCGGCAGCAGCGGCAGGAGCAGCGGGACGAGCAGCGGCAGGAGCCAGACCCGGCCGAGCCACAGGCCCTGGGCCAGGCCGGATGCATAGTCGCGATCGGTGAACAGCCCGGCGTTCAGCCAGGCGAACGCGAAGAAGCCGTCGTCCTGGGCGTACCAGGGTAGCAGCAGGAAGCCGCACCAGCCGACCAGAAGCCAGGCGACGAGGGTTCGGTCGTGGTGCGGCTGCATTGAATCGTCAGCGCGGCAGTGCCGACACTTCGTCGTCCCAGCGCTTGAGCAGCCGGCTGCGTTCCTCCGAGCTGCCATACTTGGCGAAGTCGTAGTCGATCAGCTTGATGTCGGACAGCTTCGGGCTCTCCGGGGGCGGCTCGGCGTTCTTGTTGGACGGCACCTGGTAGGACCTAGCCTGGCGGGCCTTCTCCTGCACGTCCGGTCGGAGCGCGAAGTCGTAGAACTGCTCCGCTTCCTCGATGTTGCGGGCACCGGCGATGATGCTCATCGAGCCGATCTCGTAGCCGGTGCCCTCGCAGGGGCTGACCACCTCGATCGGCGCGCCCGTAGCCTTCATGGTCACCGCGTCGTGCTGGAACACGATGCCGACCATGGTCTCGCCCTGCGCTGCCGCCTTGATCGGCGCGGAGCCGGACTTGGTGTACTGGTTGATGTTGGCGTGCAGGGCCTTGAGATAATCGAAGCCCTCCTCCTCGCCCATCAGCTGCACGAAGGTGGCGAGCGCCGTATAGGCCGTGCCCGAGCTGTTCGGGTTGGCCATCTGGATCTCGCCCTTGAACTCGGGCTTGATCAGGTCGGCCCAGCACTTGGGAGCTTCCAGGCCCTTCTGGGCGAGCAGCTCAGTGTTGTAGCCAAAGCCCAGGGCACCGGCATAGATGCCGACGGTCCGACCGCCCGAGGCCTGATACTGGGCGAGCGCCCAGTCATGGAGGTCGGCATTGGCCGGGGATTCGTAGACCTCGGTCAGCCCCTCCTCGGCGGCCTGGAGGTGCGGATCGCCGGTGCCGCCCCACCACACGTCGCCCTTGGGATTGTCCGCCTCGCTCTTAACCTGCGCATAGGTCTCGCCGGAGCTCTTGCGGGTCATCGCCACCGAGATCCCGGTCTCCTTCTCGAACTCCGTCGTCATGAGCTGGCACCAGGCCTCGTCGACGACGCAGTAGAGGGTGAGCCTGCCGGCAGCCCCGGCCGGCAACGCCCAGGCGCCGATCAGTGCTGCGGCACAACTGGCAGTCAACAAAGCGCTATGCATTTCCCGAGCCTCCCGCGGGCCCGGTTCTGCCGGCCGGCCCGTCACGTTCCAGTGCTGAACATGACAGTTTCGTGACAAGCCGCTCCCGTCAAGTTGGAGCGCACCGCCCTGAAGGGTCAGACCTGCGGCCGGTCCCGATCGGCGGCGACCTTCTCGGCGGTGAGCAGCGCCGGGTCCTTGGCAGGCGGATGGGCCGGGGCCACCGGCTCGTCCTCGTCCTTCATGTTGCGCTTGAACGCCTTGATCCCCTGGGCGACGTCACCCGCCACCTTGGGCAGCTTGCCGGCGCCGAAGATCAGCACGACGACCACCAGCAGCGCCAGCATTTCCCAGATACCCAGGCTCAAGGCCCACTCTCCCGCTCTATGGCTGCCCCCCTATATGGCCGGACCGAAGACGGAGCCAAGACTGATCCTGTTCGCCACCGCCACTGCCGCGCTAGGGTCGCGTCAATGTGGTTCGGCATCCTTGCGGAGGAGCGGGGCGATGGAGCGGATGGGACGCCGGGGACGCACCAGGGAGCCGCGCCAGGGGCATGTGGCCGCCGGGACGGCGGGCCAGCTCCGCCGCATCCTGCCGCCGATCGAGCCCTGGAGTGCCGAGAGGGTCGCGGCCGTGCACGAGGCGGCGCTGCGGCTGCTCGAGGATGCCGGGATCGAGTTTTTGAGCCCGGCCGCGCGCAGCCGGTGGCACGCGGCACGCGCCACGGTCGACGAGGCCAGCGCCGTCGTGCGCATCCCGCGCGAGTTGGTCATGGACGCGCTGGCGGCGGCACCCTCCAGCTACCGCCTGCACGGGCGCAACCCGATCCGCGACCTGGTGATCGGCGAGAACGCGGTGGCGTTCGGGCTGGTCTCCGGTCCGCCCACCGTGGAGGACCGGATCCACGGGCGCCGGCCGGGCAACCTCGCCGACTACCGGCTGCTGGTGCGGCTCGCCCAGAGCTTCCTGATCGTCAACTATCTGGGCAACCAGCCGGTACCACCCACCGAGCTGCCGGCCGAAAGCCGTCATCTGGACGCCTGCCTCGCCAACATTCAGGAGGGCGACAAGCCCTGGGGCTGCAGTGCCATCGGCGCGGAACGGGCAAGGGACTCGGTGGCGATGGCGGCGATCGCCCGCGGGCTCAGCCTGGACGAGGCGATGGCGGCGCCCGGCTGCAGCACGGTGATCAACGCCAACAGTCCCAGGCGCTTCGACGGGCCGATGTGCGACGGGCTGATGGCGATGGCCGAGCTGGCCCACCCGGTGGTGGTGACCCCCTTCACCCTGATGGGTGCGATGGCGCCGGTCAGCCTGACCGCGGCGCTGATCCAGCAGCATGCCGAGGCGCTGGCCGGGCTCACTTTGGTGCAGCTGACCCGCAAGGGTGCCCCCATGGCCTATGGCGCCTTCACCTCCAATGTCGACCTGAAGAGCGGCGCCCCGGCGTTCGGCACGCCGGAGAACGTCAAGGCGACGCTGATCGCCGGCCAGCTCGCCCGCCATGTCAGGCTGCCCTACCGCGCCTCCAACGCCTCGGCCTCGGTGGCGCTCGATGCCCAGGCGGCCTACGAATCCCTGTTCTCCCTGTTTGCCGCGGTCATGGGCGGGGCCAACATGGTCTACCACGCGGTCGGCTGGATGGAGGGCGGGCTGGTCGCCTCGTTCGAGAAGATCGTGCTGGACTGCGAGCTGGTCCAGGGTGTGGCCGAGATCGCCGCGGGCGTGGAGGAGGAGGATGTCGAGGCGGCACTGGCCGCCATCCTGGAGACCCCGGCCGGCGGCCATTTCTTCGGCACGGAAACCACCATGGCCCGCTACCAGCGCGCCTTCTACCTGCCGATCCTGTCCGACTGGCGCAACTTCCAGCAGTGGAGCGCCGCCGGTGCCCCGGATGCCGCTGCACGCGCCACCCGGATCTGGCAGGAGCGCCTGGCCGGATTCGAGCCGCCGCCCCTGGACCAGGGCATCGCGGAGGCGTTGGGCGAATTCGTCCAGCGCCGCAAGGCCGAGATCGCCAGGGGCGTGCTGCGCCCGGCCTGAAGCCCTGCCGGCCCTAGGGCAAACCCGCTAGAACGCCCGGCACGGACCCGCAGCCAGGAGGACGCCATGCGCCGGGTGGACGCGTTTGCCCGCGAGGTGGAGGAGTGGGAGAACATCTTCATTCCGCTGTCTGATGGCACGAGGCTGGCGGCACGGGTCTGGCTGCCGAGGGACGCGGCGGCAGCACTGGTGCCGGCGATCCTGGAATACCTGCCCTACCGCAAGCGCGACGGGACGGTGCATCGCGATGCCCTCACCCATCCCTATCTGGCCGGGCACGGCTATGCCTGCCTGCGCGTCGACATGCGCGGCAATGGCGACAGCGACGGCATCATGGAAGGCGAATACCTGCCCCAGGAGCAGGACGATGCGCTGGAGGTGATCGCCTGGATCCGCAGCCAGCCCTGGTGCACCGGCCGGGTCGGAATGATCGGGATTTCCTGGGGCGGGTTCAACGGGCTGCAGGTAGCCTGGCGCCAGCCGGAGGGGCTGGATGCGGTGATCTCGCTCTGCTCCACCGACGACCGCTACGCCGACGACATCCACTACAAGGGCGGCTGCCTGCTCTGCGAGCAGCTCGGCTGGTCCTCGACCATGCTGGCCTACAGCTCAAGGCCTGCGGACCCGCTCATCGTCGGCGATAAGTGGCGCGCGCAGTGGCTGGAGCGGCTGGAGCGGGAGCCGCATCTGGCCTCGATCTGGATGGAGCACCTGACCCGCGACGCGTTCTGGAAGCACGGCTCGATCTGCGAGGACTACGGCCGGATCCGGGCGGCGGTCATGCTCGTGGGCGCCTGGGCGGACAGCTACCACGACCCGGTGCCGCGCATGCTCACCGACCTGAATTCACCCAGGCAGGCGATCATCGGGCCGTGGGTGCACAAATACCCGCATTTCGCCGTACCGGGCCCGCGGATCGGCTTCCTGCAGGAGGCGGTGCGCTTCTACGACCGCTACCTGAAGGACCTGGACAACGGTGCCGACCGGGCACCGGCGCTGCGGGCCTATCTGATGGACAGCGTGCCGCCTGCAACCCAGTACGAGCATCGCCCGGGGCGCTGGGTGGCGGAGGCGGACTGGCCCTCCCCAGGCATCAAGACGGTGCCCCTGCATCTGGGCCGCGGCCGGCTGACCGACGCGCCGGGGCCGACGGAGGCGGTGTCGATCTGTTCGCCCCAGACCGTGGGCCAGGCCGCCGGCGAGTATTGCCCGATCTGGCTGGGCCCGGAACTGCCCGGCGACCAGCGCATCGACGATGGCGGCTCGCTCCTGTTCGACGGCCAGGTCCTGGCGGCCGACCTCACGATCCTGGGCGGGCCGGTGCTGGAAATCACCTTCCAGGCGGACCGGCCGCAGGCCAACCTCGCCGTGCGCCTGTGCGACGTCGCCCCGAACGGCGCCTCGGCGCGGGTGACCTATGGCGTGCTCAACCTCTGCCACCACACGAGCCACGAGCATCCGGAGCCGCTCGTGCCCGGGCAGAGCTATCGGGCCCGGATCGAGCTGGACGAGGTCGGCTATCGCTTTCCGGCCGGGCATCGGTTGCGCCTTGCGGTCTCGACCGCCTACTGGCCGCTGATCTGGCCCTCGCCAGAGAACGCCACCGTCACGCTGGCGCTCGAAGAGTGCCGCCTGCTCCTGCCGGTCCGGCCGCCGCGCGCCCATGACCCGGCACCATCCTTCGCCGAGCCGGAGGCGGCGGCACCGCTGGAAGAGATCGTCCATCGCCCGGCCACCAACCGCCGCGTGACCACGATTGACGCTGGAACCGGCATCCAGCACCTGGAGATCGTCGACGATTTTGGCGAGTTCGAGATTGTGGCGCACGAGCTGGTCACCGGCAGCGTCGGCCGGGAATGGTACGAGATCCACCCCGACGACCCGCTCTCCGCCAAGATGCGCACGCACTGGACGGAGACCTCCCGGCGCGGCGACTGGTCGGTGCGCACCGAGAGCTTTGCCAGCATGCACGCCGACCGGACCCATTTCCACCTGACCGCCCGGGTCGAGGCCTATGAGGGCAACCGGCTGGTGTTCGCGAAGGA
>NZ_WUJP01000779.1 GCF_009806515.1 Geminicoccus flavidas
CTGGGCGACCAGCCACGGGCGGGGCTGCGTCTGACACGAGCCCTGGGAAATGGCCGGCCGGTCAGTCGGCCGGCAGGGTGAACTCGACCCGGCGATTCTGCGGCTCGCGCACCCCGTCCTCGGTCGGGACGCGCGGCCGGGTCTCGCCGTACCAGGTAACCTCCATGGCCTCGGCAGGCACGCCCATGGTGGAGAGGACCGCCGCCGCGTTCTTCGCCCGCCGCTCGGAGAGCTGCAGGTTGTAGGCCTCGGTGCCCGAGCGGTCGGCATGGCCGGCCAGCACGATCCGGGGGGACTGGCCGCTGCGGTAGGCCGCTGCGACCTCCTCCAACACGGTCTGGCCGACCGGCGTGATCGTGGCGTCGTCCCAGGCGAAGAACACGATGAAGGCCTGCTCCTCGTCGCCGTCCAGCGCGGCGTCGACCCGGTCCATCGCATCCTCAAAGCGCTTGCGGCACTCGGCGACCTGATCCGTCCGCCCGGCCTCGGCACCCTCGAACCAGCAGTCCCAGGCGACCTGGGCGCTGGCGGCATCCAGCGGCGCCAGCTTGCGCGCGTTCCTGCCGAAGGCATCGAGCAGCCGGGCCCGGCCGGTCGCCAGCGCGCCGTCGGCATCGGTGCCGGCAGCGCGGTAGTCCAGCCCGTCCGGCATCACCACCTGGTCCGGCACCTGCGCCAGCCCCTTGGCCGAGGCCACCGCCTTGCGCAGGAAATGGTCCTCGTCGCCGTCGTCGCCCTGGTCGCCGATGGTGTCGGCGAGCTCCAGGTAACCCACCCGGAGCTGGTCGTTGAAGGCCGGGCCCTGCGGGACCATCCGGCGCACCGCCTCGATGTCGTATTGCTTGAGGTAATAGTCGTCGAGGCCGGCCGGGTTGAGCGTGCCGAAATGGGGAGCCGGCGCCTGGGTGCAGCCCACGGCGACCAGGCCCAGGCTCGTTGCCACCAACAGACGCGCGCCGTTCAGCATCCTGCACCTCTTCCAGTCACCACCCTGCCGGCGGCGGGTTCGACAAACGCTGCTTGCCGCAGGCGACGTCCGGTCATGCTGGAGCATGGCGCCACCGTTGCCGCGCGGGGGTTGCCGCGCCGGCGACAACAGGACAGGCGGGCGATAGCATCAAGACTTTCCACCATTGCGCGGAGACGGCGAAACCCACGGTGTTGCAGCGGAGCCGCGCGCGGCTCATCCCGGACGCCGCAGCGCTGCCAGATGCGCGTCCATGAAGGCTTCCGCCCGGTCGAGCGTCGCCGCCAGCGCCTGGACCCGCTCTGGCGTGACGCCGTGCGCTTCCGCATCCAGCGCCAGCATCGCCACCTCCCTCGCGCCGAAATTGGCCGAGGCACCCTTTAGCGAATGGGCGGTGCGGCTGGCATCGGCGCCGTCCCAGGCAGCCCTGCCCAGCTCGGCCAGGTAGTTGCGGGCGGTGGCGAAGTAGAGGACCGACAGTTCCTCGAACAGGTCCGGGTCGTCGCCGGCGAACTCCCGGAGCCAGGCAAGGTCGACCGGGTCGCCGTTCGGGGGGGCCGGCACCGGTTCCGCGTCCAGCACCGCGCGCACCGTGGCCAGGAAGGCGCCGAACTCCAGGGGCTCCAGGAGGCAGGCGCGCACTTCCGGCCGGTCCGGCGGTGCGGTGGCGACGCCTACCAGGATGGTCGGCACCGCCGGGCCGCCCGAAGCGGCCTGATGGGCACGGGCACCGGCGATGACCAGCAGATAGGCGGTCCAACCGGGCGCCACGCCATCGGCGGCCTCGTCCACCTGGTAGCCCAGGCTTTGGAGGACATGGCGCACCAGCCGGCGGGTCGACGACGTCACCCCGGTCATCAGGATCCGGCGCGGCTCGGTAGATGCGTCCATGCTGAACTGGAACCCGTGCGACCAACCGAGGGCGACGATGGCGGCTGGCAACGCGACGGGTCAAGCCGTATTTCGCGCTCAGATTGAACTGATCTGCGATTCGTTCGCCTTGAATCCGACCTAGCTTCGCTCGCTGCGGGCGATGCCGCAGCGCCTGGCCAGCCGGGCCGCCAGCCCGGCATTGGCGACGATCAGCTCGCGGTTGAGTTCCACCGTCCTCCCCTCGGACAGCCGGGCCATGGCGGCGAGCAAGGCCGGGGTGGCTGCCTTGCCGCTGCGCTCCGCCTCCGGCACCGAAGCGCGCGCCTCGGCCACCAGCCGCGCCACCTCCGCACCGCTGAGCGCCAGGTTCGCCGGCGGCTGGGCCGCCAGCACCACCCCTGAGCCGAACCCGAGTTCCGCCCAGGCGGAAAGCCAGCGCTGCAGCGTGCCCTCGTCCCAGACCGGTGCCACCGGCAGGCCGGTCTCGGCGGTGTAGAAGCCCGGCATCTGCTCGGTCTGCCAGCCCAGCACCGGGATGCCGAGCGTCTCCAGCCGTTCCATGGTGCGCGGCAGGTCCAGGATGATCTTCGCGCCCGAGCAGACCACGACCGCGCGGGCCCGCCGGATCGCGTCGAGATCAGCCGACACGTCGTCGCTCTGCTCGACGCCCTGATGAACACCGCCGATCCCACCGCTCGCCATCCAGCCGATCCCGACCTGGCCCGCGACCTCCACCGTGGCGGCCACCGTCGTCGCGCCGTTGCCGCCGTTCGCCATCACCAGCGGCAGCTCGCGCAAGGAGCACTTGGCGAAGCCCTCCTCCTTGGCGAATCGCGCGAGCTCGGGCTGGGTCAGGCCGACGCGCAGCGTGCCGTCCAGCACGCCAATCACGGCCGGCACCGCGTCCTCCGAGCGGACCGCGTCGGCCATCCGCAGCGCGGTCTCGAGATTGTGCGGCCAGGGCAGGCCATGGCTCACCAGCGCGGTTTCCAGTGCCACCACCGGCCGGCCATTCTGCAGGGCGGTGGTGATCTCGGCGGCGACTTCGATCGGCATGGTTGCGAGCCTCTCCCGACATCCGCATATCTGCCGCGGCCGGCAGGCCCAGACGGGCATCCGGGTCAATCTCAAGGGGCATGCCGATGTCGTCGTTCGCTCGTCAACAGAAAGCACTGGTGACCACCATGGTGCTGATCGCCGCGGCCGAAGGCGAGATGACCGACAGCGAGCTCGGCATGATCGGCCGCCTCGTCGCCACCTTGCCGGCGTTCCGCGACTTCGATCGCGAGAGCATTCCCGAGATCGGCCGGCATGTGGCGCTCGTCCTGCAGAAGGAGCGCGGGGTGGACGAGCTGGTGACCGAGATCCAGGAGGCCCTGGACCGGCCGATGCGCGAGACGGCCTACCTGCTGGCCTGCGACGTCGCCGCGGCCGACGGGGTGGCGGGCCAGGAGGAGCTTCAGGTGCTGGAGAACCTGCGCGACTGGCTGGAGATGGACAGCCTAGTGGCCGCGGCGATCGAGCGGGCGGCGGCTGCCCGCTATCGCAACCACCACTGACGGCGGCAGGCCCTTGGCCGGCGAACCCGCGCACCCCGGCGGTTCCCGCAGGAGCTTCCCCTGCCCGGCCCCGGCCGACGGCGTGCTGCTCGCACCTGCAGAAGTGGCGCGACTGGACCGCTTGGCGATCGCAGCCGGCACCCCTGGCAGCGTGCTGATGGAGCGCGCGGGCACGGCGGTCCTGCGCGCGATCCAGGCGCGGTTCGCCCGTCGCCCCGTGATCGTCCTTTGCGGCCCCGGCAATAATGGCGGCGATGGCTGGGTG
>NZ_WUJP01000780.1 GCF_009806515.1 Geminicoccus flavidas
GTCGCAGGGCTCCTCCGGCAGGCGGGCTGGCCGGTCGAGGCCGTTTCCCTGGTCGACCCTGCGTCGCTGACGGGTGATGCCGCCGGGGCGTTCGCCGCCTGGCAGGCGCCGTGGCTCCCGGTCGAGGCAGCGCTGGAGCGCAGGCCGGGCCTGTGGGTGGACGGTCTGTTCGGGGCCGGCCTTGGGCGGGACGTGACCGGCGCTGCCGCCCTGCTGATCGCGCATGTCCTGGCGCAGGGGGCGCCGGTGGTCGCGATCGACATCCCGTCGGGGATCGACGGTGCCACCGGGCTGGTGCGCGGCTGCGCGCTGCGTGCGGCGCTCACAGTCACCTTCGTGCGCAAGAAGCCGGGGCTGGTCCTGCTGCCCGGCCGCCTCCATGCCGGCGAGGTCGCCGTCGCGGATATCGGCATCGGTGCCGGTGAGCTGGACCAGGTCGCGGGCCCGGTCCGGATCAACCAGCCCTCGCTCTGGCGGCACCTGCTGCCGCGCCGCGACGCCCTGTCCCATAAATACCGGTTCGGCCACGCGGTGGTGGTGGGCGGCCCCGCCTCTGCCACCGGTGCCGCCCGGCTCACCGCGGTGACCGCCCTGCGCATCGGTGCGGGGGTGGTGTCGGTCGCCTGCGACCCGGACGCGCTGCCGCTCTATGCCGGGGAAAGTGCCGACCTGATCACCGTGCCCGTGGCGGACGAGGCGGCGCTCGACCAACTGCTCGCCGACGAGCGGCGCAATGCGGTGGCGATCGGGCCGGCGGCTGGGGTCACCGACCGCACCCGGGCGCGGATCGACCGGCTGTTCCAGTCCGGCCGGCGGCTGGTGCTGGATGCCGACGCGCTCACCGCGATCGCACCCTGCACCGGCAGGCTGGCGGCCCAGGGCGATGTCGTGCTGACGCCGCATGAGGGCGAGTTCCATCGGCTGTTCCCGGAACTGGCCGGTGCCCGGATTGAGCGGGCGCGCCAGGCTGCCGCGCTCTCCGGCGTGGTGCTGGTCCTCAAGGGCGGCGACACAATCGTGGCGGCACCGGACGGGCGCCTGGCCATTCTCGATCTCGCCGCCCCGGCGCTTGCGACCGCCGGTGCGGGCGACGTGCTGGCCGGCGCGATCCTGGGCCTGCTCGCCCAGCACATGCCGGCGTTCGAGGCGGCCGCCGCGGCGGTCCGGCTGCACGCCGAGGCCGGTGCGGCACTCGGGCCCGGCATGATCTCGGCGGATCTGCCCAGGACGATCGCCGGCCGACTTGCGCTACACTGAGCACGCTGTGGTGGCGAACCGGGCGGCCGGGCCTGCCACCCTCTGGCTGCCGGCGGTTGCAGGCGTTACGCCCTTGGTCGCCGGCGACGCGCCGCTAGCCTCTGGAGGGCTGGTGACGGCTGTCCGCCGGGGCTCGAGCGATGCGGGGTGGACGAAGTAAGCGAGGCCGGTCGCCCGCCGCGGGGCTTGAGGGCGGATCCGCCGGCCGCGATCTGGCCGGCCGCCGACCTGCAGGCCATGCTGGACGGCACCGAACGGGCGATGCTGCTGGTGACCCGCCCGGACGAGGGGCGGCCACATCCGGTGATCGTCTGGACCAACCGGGCGCTGCGCCTCCTGACCGGGCTCGCCGGCCACGAGCTGGCCGGTGCGCGCCTGCGCCGCCTGCGCGCCGGCGGACCGGACGAGCCCGGCTTCGCCGCACTGCTGAGCGCGCTCGCCGCGGGCCTGGCCTGGACGGGCGAGCTGACCCTGCCGACCAGGACCAGCGGCACCCTCAGTCTCACCGCCCAGCTCGAGCCCCTGGCCGATGGCCGCCATGCCCTGCTGACGCTGGAGGCGCGCACGGCCGGGCGCGGCGAGCCGGGCGAGCCGGACCTGTCCGGTGCGGCACGGCTCCTGGGCGACCTGATGGGCGGCGGCCTATATCGGTTGCGCGCCGACGTCGACGCCGGGCTGAAGCTGGAATGGGCGGATGCCGCGGTGGAGCGGCTGACCGGCTATCCCCTGCCTGAGCTCCTGGCGCGCGGCGGGCTTTCCGGGCTGGTGGTGCCCAAGGACCGCGCCCGGCTGCGCCGCCGCAACCTGGACCTCATGAACGGGGTCGCCACCGAGACCTGCTACCGGCTGCGCACTGCCGATGGCCGCGAGATCCGCCTGGTCGACCGGGCGCGCCCGCTGCGCGCCGGCGGCACCACCGCAGCCACCACCGGCCTGCCGGTGGTGGCTGCGGTCGGCACGCTGCGGCTCGACCATACCGGCGAGCCCCGTGGCAGCGGGCCGTCCGCCGACGCGCGGCTGATGGCCGAGCTGCTGGACGGGACCATCCTGCTGGTCGATGCCGAGCTGCAGCCGCTCTGGGTGGCATCCGGCCGCGACGACGCTCTGTCGCTGGCGCTGGCCGATCTCGATGGCGCCTCGCTCGACGAGGTGTTGGGTGAGGAGCTGGCTGAGCAGTGGCGCGACCGGATCGAGCAGGCGCTGGTCACGGGCCGCCGGGCCCAGACCGGCTTTCGCTGGCCGGTTTCGGGCCAGGTCTGGCATCTGCTCGCCGCACCCATGGGTCCCGAAGCCGCGCTATTGGTGGTGCGGCCGCTGCCGGCTGGCCAGGACGAGCGGAGCGGTCAGCCGCCCCAGCCCAGCTTTGCTGCCGAGGAGGAGCCGTTCCTGCGCCTAGTCCTGGAACATGTCGCGGACGGCGTGCTGGTGCTGGGCGAGGACGAGACCGTGCGGCGGGCGTCGCGCGCCGCCGAGCGGATCTTCGGCCTGCCGGCCAGCGCCCTGCGGGGGCGCAGCGTCGCCAGCCTGTTCCAGCCGCAGGAGCGGCAGCCCGAGGGCGTGGCGGAAGCGCCCGGCCGGTTCAAGGAGCGCGCCGCGATCCGTGCCGCGGGCGAGCTGGTGCCCGTGGAGGTCCTGGCCATGCGGCTGCCGGGCGAGCTGCCGGGCGGGGTCCTGATCGTGCGCGACATGACCCTGCGCAAGCAGACCGACGCCACCATCCGCAACCTCGCCTATACCGACCCGCTCACTGGCCTGCCCAACCGCCTCCTGTTCCTGGACCGGTTGGAGCAGGCGATTGAGCGGGCCAGGCGCAACCGCCAGGAGCTGGCGGTGATGGTGGTTGACCTCGACCGCTTCAAGCTGATCAACGAGAGCCTGGGCCTGGACAAGGGCGACCGGGTGCTGCGCGCGGTCGCCATGCGGATCGGCAACTCGCTGCGCAGGTCCGACACCGTGGCCAGGCCCGGCAGCGACGAGTTCCTGGTCCTGGCGCTCGCGACCGACGGTGCGGAAGGTGCCGGCAAGGTCGCCCAGAAGATCCTGGACGGCCTGCAGGCCCCCTTCCAGATCAATGGCGACGAGCCGACGGTGACCACCTCGATCGGCATCGCCCTGTTCCCCCATGACGGTGACGACCCGGACCAGCTCCTGCGCAACGCCGGTACTGCCCTGGCGCGGGCCAAGGAGCAGGCCTCGCACAGCTACCAGTTCTACACGACCGACATGAACGCCAAGGCTTACCAGCGCCTGGTGCTGGAAAGCCGGCTGCGCAAGGCGACCGAGCGGGGCGAGCTGTCGCTGCACTTCCAGCCGCTAGTGGACCTCCTGGAGGAGCGCATCGTCGGGGTGGAGGCGCTCTTGCGCTGGAACAGCCCGGAGCTCGGCTTCGTGCCGCCCTCGGACTTCATCCCGATTGCCGAGGAAACCGGGCTGATACTGCCGATCGGCGAGTGGGTGCTGCGCCAAGCGGTGGCGCAGATGCGCGAATGGCATGCCGACGGGCTGCACGGCCTGCGCATCGCGGTGAACATCTCCGCCCGCCAGTTCCAGGCCCGCGATTTCGTGACCAAGATCCGCCGTCTCCTGGCCGATACCGGCTTTCCCGGCCCGTTTTTGGAGCTGGAGCTCACCGAGAGCTCGATCATGCGCGATGTCGAGGAGACCGTGCACCGGCTGCGCGAGCTGGCCGAGCTGGGCGTGCGGGTCACGGTCGACGATTTCGGCACCGGCTACAGCTCGCTGGCCTATCTCAAGCGCTTCCCGATCGGAGCGCTCAAGATCGACCGCTCTTTCATCGCAGACGTCACCACCGATGCCAACGATGCGGCGATCGCCCGGGCGGTGGTGGCGCTGGCCGAGACCCTGAAGGTGCGGGTGGTCGGCGAGGGCGTGGAAACCCGGCAGCAGTTCGAGTTCCTGCGGGCACTGGGCTGCAACGAGGCGCAGGGCTACCTGATCGGTCGGCCGATGCCGGCCGCGAACGCGCTGGCCTGGCTGCGCAATGGCGGCCGGCAGGCCTAATCCTTGGCGTTGCTCAACTGCCGTCGTCGAGTTCCGCAGCCGGTGCCGAGCCCGCGATGCAGCGGCCGATCGAGCCTTCCGCGCACACGGTGGCACCATCGGTCCAGGTGGCACCGGACAGGTCAGCGCGCAGCAGGTCGGTCCGATCCAGCATGGCGCCGGTCAGGTTCGCCCGGCGCAGCTTCGCATCATAGAGACGGGCGTTGCGCAGGTCAGCTTCCACCAACGACGCCTCGTCCAGCACGGCATTGGTGAAGTCGGCCCGGCGCAACTCTGCCCCGTCCATGCGGACGCCGGTGAGCTCGGCGCTGATGAACTTTGCACCGTCCGCGCGCACCTCCCTCAGGTCGGCGCCGCTCAGATCAGCCCGGTTGAACAACCCGCTGCGCAAATCGGCACCGGCGAGATTGACCCCGCGCAGGTCCTCCCCGCCCAGCATGCAGCGGCGCCATTCCACACCCGGGGCGGCGGCATCGGCACAGCCGGCCTCGGCACCGGAAGGCAGCAACACGACGGTGGCGAGCAGGAGCAGGACTGCGGATTTCATATCATGGACATGGTGGCAGACCGGACGTCGATCAATTGCTCGGATGGTGCTGCCTTCACCGGGGCGGGCTCGAAGATCGGCCCGAAACTTTCCTTTAGCGCGCGATCGACCGCGGCGAAGTTGGCCGGGATGCCCAGTGCCGCCAGCGAGGTGACGCCGTGCTCCGCGATCCCGCACGGTACGATCCCGCCGAAATGGCTGAGATCGGGGGCCACGTTCAGCGCGATGCCATGATAGGTGACCCAGCGGCGCACCCGCACGCCGATCGCCCCGATCTTGTCCTCGCGGCCATCGGGATGGGCCACCCAGATGCCGACCCGGCCCTCGCGCCGCTCGCCATGGACACCGAACCGCGCCAGAGTCGTGATCGCCCACTCTTCCAGCCGTGCCACATGGGCGCGCAGGTCGACGCCGCGCCGCTGCAGGTCGAGCATCACATAGGCGACCCGCTGGCCAGGGCCGTGATAGGTCCAGCGCCCGCCGCGGCCGGTCTGGTAGGTGGGGAAGCGTGCCGGGTCGAGCAGCTCGTCCGGTGCCGCCGAGGTGCCGGCGGTATAGAGCGGCGGATGCTCGACCAGCCAGACCAGCTCGTCCGCCCCATCCTCGCGGATGCCGCGGACCCGCTCCTCCATCGTCGCCACCGCGTCGGGGTAGCTTACCAGCCCGGGTGCCACCCGCCATTCGAGCGTCAAGACCCTCTCCTTTTCCGCGTCCTCGCCGTCCCGCCGGTTTTCGCCGCTCGCCGTGTCTTGCGGCCCCGGTCGTGACCGACTATACCGCGCGGCGCCGGCAGCCGATAGGTTACGGCTTCCCCAGCGATGTGCGGTCGTGGCGGAATTGGTAGACGCGCAGCGTTGAGGGCGCTGTGCCCGAAAGGGCGTGGAAGTTCGAGTCTTCTCGACCGCACCATCTCTCCCCATCTCATGATCGATTCCAGGCGGACATCCGGGGCTTCCCGAGCTGGCGGGCCTTCGGCCTTACCGGGCCTTGGGGCTTGAGTGCCGGGCGCGGTTGCGCTTTCTCCGCCAGCCGAAGGACGTGACGAGCATCCAGGGAGAGTGCCGGTGACCGCTCAGAAGATCGAGATCGCGTTCGGGCGCTCGCACCTGAACCTCCGCCTGCCGCCCGGCGCCGAGCCCCATGTCATCCGCAAGGCGGCGATGCCCAAGCTGCCGGATCCGCACCAGGCCGTGCGCGACGCGCTGGCGCACCCGGTAGGTGCGCCGCCGCTGTCGGAGCTGGCCAGCGGCAAGACCAGCGCCTGCATCCTGATCTGCGACATCACCCGCCCGGTGCCGAACCGGCTGTTCCTGCGCCCGATGATCAAGACGATCCACGCGGCGGGCGTGCCGATGGACAAGATCACCGTGCTGGTCGCGACCGGGCTGCACCGGCCGAACGAGGGCGAGGAGCTGGCCGAACTGGTGGGCGATCCCTGGGTGCTGGAGAATGTCCGCGTCGAGAACCACTTCGCGCGCGACGACGCGATGCATGTCGACCTGGGCTTCACCGAGAAGCGCCGGGTGCCGGTCCGAATCGACCGGCGGCTGGTCGAGGCGGACCTCAAGATCGCGACCGGCCTGGTCGAGCCGCACTTCATGGCCGGCTGGTCGGGCGGGCGGAAGGTGGTGGCGCCGGGCGTGGCGCATCACACCACGATCCGCACCTTCCATTCCGCCCGGTTCATGGAGGACCCGCTCGCGGTGCAGTGCAACCTCGTGGGCAACCCGCTGCACGAGGAGCAGCTCGACATCGTGCGCAAGCTAGGCCCGGTCTATGCGCTCAACACCGTGCTGGACGAGGACCGTGACCTTGCCTTCGTCAATTTCGGCGAGGTGATCGAGAGCCACCTGGCGACGGTGGCGTTCGTCGAGGACATCAACCAGGTCAAGGTCCCGCGCCGGTTCAAGACGATCGTGACCTCCTCGGCCGGCTATCCCCTGGACAAGACCTATTACCAGACCGTGAAGGGCATGGTGACGCCGATCGACATCCTGGAGCCGGGCGGCACGCTGATCATGGCGTCCGAGTGCTCCGAGGGTTTCGGCTCGGCCGAGTTCATGGAGGCCCAGGCCCGACTGGTGGAACTGGGGCCTGAGCGGTTCCTCCAGACGCTCACCGCGAAGTCGCTGGCCGAGATCGACGAGTGGCAGACCGAGATGCAGCTCAAGCCCATGCGCCTGGGCACCATCCAGATGTTCACCACGGGCCTCACCCCGGAGGAGCGCCGGATCACCGGGGTGGAGATCGTGCCATCGCTCGATGACGCGGTGGCAGCAGCGATGGCCAAGCACGGCGACAACGCCGTCGCGGTGATCCCCGAGGGGCCCTACGTGATCCCGGTCCATGCCCCGGCCGGC
>NZ_WUJP01000781.1 GCF_009806515.1 Geminicoccus flavidas
TGAGGGCGGCCGGCACATCCATCTGGACGCGGCGGGCGGGCTGGCCGGCGACATGTTCGCGGCCGCCCTCCTAGACGCCTTGCCGGAGCTGCAGGATCGGGTCCTGACGGACTGCCGAGCGGTGCTGCCGGAAGGTACGGGCCTGCCCTTCCTGGACGAGGGCACCAGCGGTGCCGTCCGCTGCCGGCGCTTCGGCCTGCGTGATGCCGTGGCCGAGGTGAGCCATGAGGAAAGCCATTTCCGGGACATGGTGCGGCGGATCGAGCAGGCGCGGCTGGCGCCGGGCACGGCCGGCCATGCCGTGGCGGTCCTGCGCGTCCTGGCCGAGGCGGAAGCCGCCATCCACGGGGTGGCGGTGGACCAGGTCCATTTTCACGAGATCAGCGACTGGGATTCGCTGGTGGACGTGGTCGCGGCCGGCAGTATCGCCGCGGCACTGGACGGTGCCAGCTGGTCGGTTTCGCCTCTGCCGCTGGGCGGCGGCCTGGTGCGCACCCGCCATGGCCTGCTCCCGGTCCCTGCCCCCGCCACCGCCGCGATCCTGACCGGGTTCGAGTGGCGCGACGACGGGATCGGCGGCGAGCGAGTCACGCCGACCGGAGCGGCGATCCTGCGCCATCTGGCACCAGGCGCACGGCCGGCCGTGCTGCGGCTGGAGGCAGTTGGCACCGGGGCCGGCAGCCGCGAGCTGGAGCGGATGCCGAACATCCTGCGGGCCACCGTGGCCCGAACGACAGCCGGGCCGCGTACCGAGCAAGTGACGGTGCTGAGCTTCGAGATCGACGACATGACCGGCGAGGAGATCGGCCAGGCCTGCGAACGCCTGCGCGCGCTGCCGGGCGTTCTGGACCTTTCGACCGCGACCCGGCGTGGCAAGAAGGGGCGGCCGCTGGAATCCTTCCGGCTCCTGGTCCGGCCGGACGCGCTGGACGCGGTGTGCCATGCCTGCCTGACCGAGACCTCAACGATCGGCCTGCGCTGGCATGTCGAGGATCGGCTCTGCCTGCCGCGCCAGGAGGACAGCCTGGAGGGGATTCGGCGCAAGCGGGTTGAGCGGCCGGACGGCAGCGTGACGATCAAGGCCGAGAGCGACGACCTTTCCGGCGGCAGCTTGGCAGAGCGGCGGCGGCGCAAGGCGGCCAGCGAGGTCCAGCCATGAGCGAGCGGCAGGCCGACCTGCTCCGTGCGATCGACCGCCATACCGAGCTGGCGATCGCGGTGAGCGGCGGGGTCGACAGCATGACGCTCGCCTATCTGGCGCATCGGTTCGCCAAGGCGCGGGTGCGGATGGTCCATGCGGTCTCTCCCGCCGTGCCGCCGCTGGCGACCGCCAGGGTCCAGGCCCATGCCAGGCGCCATGGCTGGCAGCTCGAGGTGGTGGGTGCCGGGGAGTTCGACGACCCGGCCTACCGGGCCAACCCGGCGAACCGCTGCTATTTCTGCAAGACCAACCTTTATGCCCGGATCCGCGGCCTGACCCCAGGCACGATCGCGTCCGGCGCCAACCTGGATGATCTCTCCGACTACCGGCCGGGCCTGATGGCCGCCGCCGAGCATGGCGTGGTCCATCCCTTCATCGAGGCCGGCATCGCCAAGGCCGAGAT
>NZ_WUJP01000782.1 GCF_009806515.1 Geminicoccus flavidas
CCGCCGGCTTGCGGCCCGGCACGGTCTGGGCGACCTGGCGGAGCTGCCGGCCCAGCCCTGCCTTGCCAGCCGCATCGAGACCGGGATCGCGATCGACGCCGGGGATCTGGCGTTTGTCGACCGGGTGGAGCGCGAGCTGGCCGACCTCTTGCCCGCAGGCACGACGATCCGCTGCCGGATCACCCGCGACGGTGCGGTAATCGAGTTGGGCCGGCTCGATCCGGCAGATGAGCGCGCAGCACGGGCCCTGGCCCATGCCGCCGGGCTCGCCGAGGCCGCGGGCAGGCGACTGCTGGGCCTGCGGCCCTATCGCCAGGGATCGGCGTTCCTGCGCTGAGCGGATGGCGGATTGTCCCCGCTGGGGAAACGATCCGGCCCGTCCGGCACCG
>NZ_WUJP01000783.1 GCF_009806515.1 Geminicoccus flavidas
GTTGGAACTCTCCCGCGCCGCCACATCTGTCCTCCGACGGAAGACTGCAAAGGAGGACATGCAATGGCGAAGATCCTGGTGCTCTACTATTCGAGCTGGGGCCATGTGGAGCAGCTGGCCTATGCCGCAGCCGAGGGCGCCAGGTCGGTGGCGGGCGTCGTCGTAGTGGTGAAGCGGGTCCCGGATCTCGTGCCTGAGGACGTGCAGAAGCAGTTCCACTACAAG
>NZ_WUJP01000784.1 GCF_009806515.1 Geminicoccus flavidas
ATCGACCAGCCGGCACCGTTCGCGCAACCAGGCGAACTTGGCGACTATGACGCGATCATCTTCGGCACGCCGACGCGCTACGGCAACATGGCCGCCCAGATGAAGCAGTTCCTCGACCAGACCGGCGGCCTGTGGGCGCAGGGCAAGCTGGTCGGCAAGGTCGGCAGCGTGTTCACCAGCACGGCCTCGCAGCATGGCGGCCAGGAGACCACCATCACCTCCTTCCACACCGTGCTGCTCCACCACGGCATGGTGATCGTGGGCCTGCCCTACAGCTTCGCCGGCCTGAATGGCGTCAAGGAGGTCATGGGCGGCACGCCCTATGGCGCCAGCACGATCGCGGACGCCGACGGCTCCCGCCAGCCTTCCGCCGTCGAGCTGGAAGGGGCGACCTTCCAGGGCCGCCACGTCGCGGAGATCACCAAGAAGCTGCACGGCTGAGCGGACGGCTCAGTTGCTGTTGTCGGCTCCGCTTCCGGCTTCGGGAGCGGGGCTCTTGCGGCGATACTTATCGGAAATGAAGAACTCGAACACCGCGTAGACGGTGACACCCAGGAACATCCAGAACCAGATCGAGTTCGGCTCGTGCCAGGCCTCGAACGCCGTCCAGGCCAGGCAGACCAGCAGCAGGCCGATGCGGACGGCGAGTGGCTTCAGCATCGGATGGGGGTCCAAGATCCAGCTCCTCTTGTCGCGGCTTGTGCCGGTGTAGCGCCACCGCTAGCGTCCGGCCACGTCCCGCATGACGGGACGATGATCGGGAGAGGTTGACATGGATCGTCGCCAGTTCGCCAGTGCGCTCGCACTGGCAACGGCGGCCGGGGCGCTGGCTCGCCCTGCCGCCGCACAGGACAAGAAGTTCACGGTCGCCCTCATTCCGGGGCTCACCACCGACGCGTTCTACATCACCATGCACAAAGGGGCTCAGGCCGCGGCCGACGCGCTCGGCGTGGAGCTCCTGTTTCAAGGGGCACCGGAATTCAACCCGACCCTGCAGGTGCCGGTCCTCCAGGCGATGATCGCGCGCCAGCCCGATGCCCTCCTGATCGCGCCCACTGACAAGCAGCAGCTGATCGCACCGCTGCGCCAGGCCCACGACGCCGGGATCAAGGTGATCACGGTCGATACCTTCATCGACGACGGCAAGTACCAGGACGGCACGGGCGAAGGCGACTTCCCGCTCTCCTACGTCGCCTCAGACAATATCATGGGCGGCCGCATGGCCGCGCGGGCGCTGGCCCAGGCGATCGGCGAGCAGGGCAAGGTCTATGTCAGCAACGTGAAGCCCGGCATCTCGACCACCGACCAGCGCGAGCAAGGCTTCAAGGAGGGCATGGCGGAGTTCTCTGGCATCGAGGTGCTGGAAACCCAGTTCAACGACAACGATGCCAATAAGGCGTCCTCTCAGCTCCAGGCGGTGTTCGCCCGCAACCAGGACCTGGCCGGGGTGTTCGGCGCCAACCTGTTCTCGGCCTTCGGTGCCGCGGACGGCGTGAAGGCAGTCGGCAAGACCGGCGAGATCAAGGTGGTGGCCTTCGACACGCCCACCCGGATCATCGACGACCTGAAGGGCGGTGCGGTGGACTTCGCGATTGCCCAGCACCCGGCCGAGATCGGCTTCTACGGCGTGGTCACCGCGTTCGCGGCACTCACCGACCAGTCGGTGCCGACCACGATCGGCACGGGCTTCACCGTCATGGACCGGGACAATATCGACCAGCCCGAGATCCAGCGCTTCGTCTATTCCGAATAGCCGGCACATCCCCGGGGCGGCCGGCCCGCCCCCGGGACATGCCCCCGTCCCGATGCCTGCGACTGGCCCGATTCCTCCGACTGGACTGCCAATCTTGGCCACTGCCGCCGCGCCGCACGCGCCCGCCGAACGCCACCCGCTGCTCGCCTTCGTGGCGATCGCCTGGTCCTGGCTGTTCCTCCTGCTGCTGGTCCTGTTCTTCGAGTTCTGGGCCCGGCTTCAGTACGGCTCGACCTTCGTCCTGAACCCCTACAACCTGCAGAGCATCGCGCTCGCGGCCTCGATGCCGCTCCTGCTGGCCCTGGGCCAGACGCTGGTGATCATCGCGGGCGGCATCGACCTGTCGGTGGGCTTCGTCATGGGCCTAGCTTCGGTGGTGATGGCGACGGTGATGCAGGCCGCATCCGGGCTGCATCCTGGCCTGTCGCTGCTGCTGGGCATCGTGGCGGCGCTGCTGGTCAGCGTCGTCCCGGGCTTCATCAGCGGCACGCTGATCGCGCGCTTGGCTATCCCCGCCTTCATCGGCACGCTCGGCATGTACGGTGTCTGCCGGGGCGTGGGCTTCCTCACCGCCAGCGGCACCACCGTGCCGGTCAACAATCCCTGGCTGTTCCAGCTGGGCAACGCGAAGATCCTGCAGGTCCCGGTGCCGGTGATCCTGACCGCGATCGTGGTGCTGGTGATGCACTGGGTGCTGCGCGAGGGCCGGTTCGGCCGCTACACCTATGCGATCGGCGGCAGCAAGGCGGCCGCGGTGCGGGCCGGCATCAACGTGCCCAGGCATACCGTGCTCCTCTACATGCTCTCGGCCTTCTGCGCCGGGATCGCCGGCGTGGTCTATACCGCGCGATTCTCGGCCGGTGCCGCCCAGGGTGGCGAGCCCCTGCTGCTCGACAGCATCGCCGCGGTGGTGATCGGCGGGGCTTCCCTGTTCGGCGGCTCCGGCACGATCGTCGGCACGGTGATCGGCGCGTTCATCATCGCCGTGATCCAGTACGGCTTGGTGTTCATCAACGTGG
>NZ_WUJP01000785.1 GCF_009806515.1 Geminicoccus flavidas
CGCCATTCTGGCAGTTCGTGGCCGTGGGCGTGGTGATCATCGTCTCGGTGCTGATCGACCAGTCGCGCGAGCGGCTGACCGGCGGGGGGCGGCGCGATGAGTGAGCCGCTTCTCGAGATCAGGGGCCTGACCAAGCGCTTTGGCGGCGTCACCGCCCTATCGGACGTCGGATTGACGGTGGCGCGCGGCGAGGTGCTGGCGCTGGCCGGCGACAACGGCGCCGGCAAGTCGACCCTGATCAAGGCGATCGCAGGGGTGCACAGCCGCGACGAGGGCGAGATCCACTTCAAGGGCCAGCCGGTCGACTTCGCGACGCCATCGGACGCGCGCGCCGCCGGCATCGAGACGATCTACCAGGACCTCGCACTCGCGGACAATTTGGACGTCGGCGCCAACGTGTTCCTCGGCCGCGAGCGGTTTACCAAGTTCCTGGGCTTCCTGCCGCGGCTGGACCGCGAGACCATGCGTCGGGAGTCCGAGAAGGTTCTGGAACAGCTCGAGATCGACATCGAGACCAGGAAGCTCACCCAGCCGGTGCGCAACCTGTCGGGTGGCCAGCGCCAGGCGGTGGCGATCGGCCGGGCGATCTACTGGAAGGCCGAGCTCCTGATCATGGACGAGCCGACCGCAGCACTCGGCGTCCCGGAGCAGCGCAAGGTGATGGAGCTGATCCAGCGGCTCAAGGCCCAGGGTGTCGCGATCATTTTCATCAGCCACAACCTCCACGACATCTTCGCCGTGTCCGACCGGATCCTGGTGCTGCGCCGGGGGCGGAACGCCGGCGAGCGGGCGATCGACGCCACCAATGGCGACGAGGTGGTGAAGATGATGGTGGGCGGTTGAGGGATCCTCGGCCGCTCCTCCTGCTGGCCGTGGTCGGCAGCCTGCTGGGGCTCACCGCCAACATCGTGAAGCTGGCGCTCCAGGCAGGCTGGCCCGCCCTCGCCTTTTTGTGCTGCTCGGCCCTGGGTGCCGGTCTGGTACTGCTGGCGCTGGCGGCCAGCACGGGCAACTGGCCGGGGCTCGGCAGGCAGGCGCTGGCCTATTATCTCTGCTCCGGCCTGCTCAGCATCGCCCTGCCCAACGCCCTGTTCTTCCTGGCGATCCCGCATGTGGGTGCCGCCTTCGTGGCGCTCTGCCTCGCCTTCCCGCCGCTCGCCACCTATCTCCTGGCCCTCCTGTTCCGGATGGAGCAGCTCCGCCTCGTGCGTGCCGCCGGAGTGGCCACGGGCCTGCTCGGCGCTTTGGTGCTGGCATTCGGCCGCAGCGGCGGCGGTTCGGCCGCGCCCTTCTGGGCGGCAGCCGCGCTGGCGGGGCCGCTGGTGATCGCGGCCGGCAACATCTATCGCACCCTGCGCTGGCCAGAAGGTGCCAGTGCCCTGTCGCTGGCACCTGGCATGCTGCTGGGCGGTGCGGTCCTGCTGGTTCCGTTCCTGCCGCTGTCGGGGAGCACGCCGCCACTGGGCGAGGCTTCCGTCATGCTGCTGCTGGCGCAGATCGCCGTGTTCTCAGCGACCTATGCCCTCTACTTCATCCTGCAGAAGATCGCGGGGCCGGTCTATCTCAGCCAGATCGGCTCGGTGGGCGCGGTGGTCGGCGCATCGCTTGCAGTGCTGGCCCTGGGCGAACCGGCCAGTCTTGCCCTGCTACTGGCGGGACTGTTGGTCCTGCTGGGCGTGTTCCTGGTGAACCGCACGCGGACGGCCTGATCCTGCAAGATGTTGAAATTGCTGTCGATTTAGCTGTCCTCGGGTTCGTTTGGTAATTTTTGTGAATAGCGTTGGCCCTGCTCGCGGCGCATGGTGCCGCGCTGGCAAGGTCGGATAGGATAGCATGGCCGGTTCCAACTTCCCATGACGGCGGCACGAGCTTGGTGCCTCCTGCGGCATGCGCCGACGGTGGGTCCGACTGGGCGGTTCGTCGGCCGGTCGGATCGCGCGATCCTCCCTCCTGACGCTGTGGACGCTGCGGCACTGCTTGAGCGGATCGGCCAGATCGACGTCGCGGTGGTCACCCCCGCCCGGCGTAGCCGGGAGACCCTGGCCTCCCTTGAAGCGGCCGGGCTGGCGGTGCCGGAGCGGCGGACCGAGCGCGATCTGCTGGAGCAGGATTTCGGGCAATGGGAAGAGCAGGCCTATGACCTTCTGGCGCAGGGCGACCCGAACTATTGGCCGTTCTGGGACGATCCGGTCCGCCGGGTGCCGCCCGGTGGCGAGAGCTTCGAGCTGGTCTTCGACCGTGCCGTGGCCGCGTTCGTCCGCCTCGATCGCGCGCTGGCTGGCGCCAGGGTCCTCCATGTCGGCCATGCCGGCCCGATCCGGGCGCTGCTGACATGGGCGGAGAATGGCACGGCCGACGCGGCGCTGCGGCTGACGGTGGCGCATCTGTCGCCCATGAGCCTGCCACACCCCGATCTGCGCGGGTCCGGCCGGCCGGCGCTGGCAGTCTCCTCCTCCGCCATGATAGGGAGCCCGCCGCAACCCGGCCGCGGCACCGGGCTGGCGGCCGGGCCGCCACCTGCCACGGCAGCTGGATCGGGAACGACGTGAGCAAGCCCGCGGGCAAGGTCTATCTGGTGGGTGCGGGGCCGGGCGATCCCGAGCTCCTGACGCTGAAGGCGCTGCGCGTCCTGCAGGACTGCGACGTGGTGGTGCATGACCGGCTGATCGCCCGGGGGCTGCTGGAGCTCGTGCCGAAAAGCGTCGAGCGAATCTTCGCCGGCAAGCGGCGCGACCACCACCACCTGCCGCAGGGCGACATCAACCGGGTGCTGGTCGAGCAGGCGCGAGCGGGCCGCCAGGTCGTGCGGCTGAAAGGCGGCGATCCGTTCGTGTTCGGCCGCGGCGGCGAGGAACTGGAGGCCCTGGCCGAAGCCGGGATCCCATTCGAGGTGGTACCGGGCGTGTCCGCGGCCAACGGGGTCGGCGCCTATGCCGGGATCCCGCTGACCCACCGCGACCACGCCCAGTCGGTGCTGTTCGTCACCGGCCACACCAAGGACGGCGAGCCCGACCTGAACTGGACCGCGATCTGCCAGCCGCGGCAGACCATCGTGATCTATATGGGCCTGAAGCCGATCCGGGCGCTGTGCGAGCGGCTGATCCACCACGGGCTGCCGGCCCATCTGCCGGCGGCGGCGATCGAGAACGGCACGCTGCCGGAGCAACGGGTCGCAACCGGCACCCTCGCCTCGCTGCCGGATCTCCTGGCAGAAATGGCACCCGACGGGCCCGTGCTCGTGATCGTGGGCTCGGTGGTGAGCCTCCGCCAGGAACTCTCCTGGTTCGAGCGTCGAGACCCGCAGCTTCTCTCGCCGGGCGCGGAAGCCGCAGGGCGCCGGAATCACTGAGCGCCGGCAACGCGTCTTGCACTGCCTGCGGAAAAACAGCGTCGCCGCATCACGATAAGGCAACCTCGGCCCGTCCGGACCTCCTTAGCCATCAGCATCGGGCGACACCCTCCCGACGGGAGCTGATCAGGCATGCAGAGCGCAAGACCGGACGAGGATGCCATCGAGGCCGCGATCGAGCACAAGGGCAGGCCGCTGACTCAGGACGAGCAGGAGGATGTCCACGAGCATCGCAAGCTGCGTCCGCTGGCCGTCTACGAGGTCATCCGCCGCGAGGGCGTCGAGGAACTGGTCAGGCCAACCGCCAGCCTGTGGTGGTCGGGCCTGGCGGCCGGCCTGTCCATCGGCTTTTCGGTGGTCACCGAGGGCGCCCTGCGCATGGCGCTGCCCGACACGGCGTGGCGTCCGCTGGTCGAGAACCTGGGCTACGCGGTCGGTTTCCTCATCGTCATCCTGTCGCGCCAGCAGCTGTTCACCGAGATCACGCTGACCGCGGTGCTGCCGGTGATCTACCGGCCCGGCCGCCGCAAGCTTGCAGCCCTAGCGCGGCTGTGGAGCGTGGTGTTCCTGGCCAACATGCTGGGCACGGCACTGTTCGCCGCCGCCTGCCTGTCCGGCGTCCTGCTGCCGGAGCATATCCTGGAGGGGATGACCGCCATTGCACGGGAACTCGCCGAGCTGTCGCCCGGGCAAGCCTTCTGGCGTGGGATCCTGGCCGGCTGGATGATTGCGACGCTGGTCTGGATGCTGCCGTCGGCCGAGACCGGCCGCAGCGCCATCATCCTGCTGCTGACCTACCTCATCGCCCTGTTCGAGCTGGCGCATGTGGTCGCCGGGTCGATGGAGGTGTTCCTGCTCGTGCTGGAGGGCGAGATCGGCCTGGGCCACGGGATCGGCGGCCTGATCCTGCCGATGCTGGCCGGCAACGTGATCGGCGGCTCGGCTCTGTTTGCGCTGCTCGCCTACGGACAGGTGCGCGACGAGATCGAGGCCGAATAGCGGGCCCGGGGTGTCACATCTCGCAGATCCTGCCGAGCAGGACCAGCCGCGATGCGCCGGTGACGGCCGGCAGGTTGGCGGGGATGCGGTCGATGCGCAGGGAGGCAAGCAGAGCGAAGGCGATCGCTTCCTTGGCGTCCGGGTCGATCCCGGCTTCGGTCGAGATGACGAGGCTGGGGCCGCCCAGTGCCTGGGTTAGCCGCGCCATCAGATGGGCGTTGCGGACGCCGCCGCCGCTGGCCACGACCTTGACGGTGCCCGGGGCGTGGCGGGCGATCGCCTGGGCGACGGTCTGGGCGGTGAGCTCGGTCAGCGTGGCCAGCAGATCGGCTTCGGCGGGGCCTGAGCGGCGCAGCAGGTTCTCGGCCATGGCGGCGCCGAACTCTTCCGGGCCTGTCGAGCGCGGCGGCGGCCTGACGAAGAACGGGTGGGCCAGGAGCTCGGCGAGCAAGCACTGGTCGACTTGGCCGCGCGCTGCCCAGGCGCCGTCCGCGTCGTGGGTCAGGCGTCCCTGCGTGGCCGCGCGCACCGTGGCGTCCAGCAGGCTGTTGGCCGGTCCGGTGTCGAAGCCGGTAACCCTGCCGTCGTCGGCGAGGATCGTGATGTTGGCGATGCCGCCGAGATTGAGCGCCACCACGGTGCGGCCAGGCTCGGCCAGGAGCAGCTGGTCGATGAAGGGTACCAGAGGCGCGCCCGAGCCGCCGAGCGCCACGTCGGCCGAGCGGAAGTCGCTCACCACCGGGCAGTGCAGCGCTTCCGCCAGAAAATGGGGATCGCCCAGCTGGAGCGTGGTGACGCCGTGCTCGTGATAGACGGTCTGGCCGTGCAGCCCGACCAGATCGGGAGACAGGCCGAGCCCGCCGCAGAAGCTACGCGCCGCCTCGGCGTAGAAGCGGCCGAGGGCGGTGTGCAGCCGGGCGAGCCCCGCCGTGTCCAGCGCCAGCACCTGCCGCGGCACCAGGACCAGGCTGTCCGGCTGGGGCACGGTCCGATGCGCCAGGGTGGCAAGACGCGGCTTCGGCCCGGCGCTCACGCGCACCAGCGCCAGGTCCAGCCCGTCCATCGAGGTGCCGGACATCATGCCCAGCACCAGCCGGTCGGGCTTGGCCGCGACCTCGGTCGCAGCCAGGTGCTTCACAGCATCCCCGGATAGGCGCCGCCATCCAGCATCAGCGACTGGCCGGTGAAGAAGCCGGCATGGGCCGAGCACAGGAAGGCGCAAAAGGCGCCCAGTTCGGCCGGGTCGCCGAATCGCCCGGCCGGCGTGGCCGCCACCGCACCGGCTTCGATCTGGGCCAGCGGCGTGCCGGTGCGCTCGGCACGGACCTTCATGTTGTCGTTCAGCCGTGCTGTCTTGAACGGCCCGGGCATCAGGCTGTTCACCGTCACATTGCGCGCAGCGTATTCCTTGCAGACCCCGGCCAGGGCCGAGGTCAGGCCGGCACGCGCCGCCGAGGACAGCGCCAGCTCGGCACGTGGCGACTTCACCACCGAGGAGGTGATGTTGACGATCCGGCCGAAGCCGCGCTCGGCCATGCCATCCACCGTGGCCCGGATCAGCATGAGCGGGGTGAGCATCACGCTGTCCACCGCCTGGTGCCAGGCCTCTTCCGGGAAGCTGCGCCAGTCACCCATGGGCGGGCCGCCCGTGTTGGTCACCAGGATATCCGGCTGCGGGCAGGCCTCCAGCAGGCGGGTTCGGCCGTCGGCGGTGGTCACATCGACCGCGACCGGCGTCACGGTGACTCCGTACTTGCTGGCTAGGCCGTCGGCGGCGGCCTTCAGGTCCGCTTCGCCACGCGCACAGATGGTGAGATGCACCCCGGCGGCGGCCAGCGCTTCGGCGCAGGCATGACCCAGCCCCTTGCTGGCGCCGCCCACGATCGCCCCGCGTCCAGCGATACCGAGATCCATCAGCCATTCTCCTCCGTTGGTTCAGCGACATCCTCGCCGGCTCGCCCCGCCAGGTCCACCAGGACGCTGCGGGCAAGCGCGGTAGTGACCGGGCGGCAGGCGCGCAACGAGGCGCGGTCCAGCTCGCCCACGATCCGGCGCACCGCGGCAAAGCTGCGCGGCCCATGCGCCAGCAGCCACTCGATCGCCCCCTTGTCCGGCCGCAGGCCGCGATCGGCCAGCTGCTTGACATAGAGGGCGGCCAGCAGCGCGTCGTCGGGCGGGCCGATCTCCACCAGGCTGGCGAGCGCCAAGCGCGAGCGCAGGTCCGGCAGCGCCAGGCGCCAGCCAGCCGGCGGCAGGGTCGCGGTCAGGAGCAGGCTGCCACGCCGTTCGATCACCAGATTGAACAGGTGGAACAGGACCTGCTCGTCCCAGACGAGGTCGGCCTCGTCGATGGCGAGGCAACAGGCGGGTGCCGGGAACAGGTCGCGGGGCGGCAGGAGCCAGGGGCCGGCGCTTTCCAGCCAGACTGCCCGGGCGCGGGCCGCCCAGATCCGCGCCAGATGCGTCTTCCCTGAGCCTTCCGGGCCGAACAGCACCGTCACCGCCGTGGGCCAGTCCGGCCATCGGCTCAGATGCGCCAAGGCTGCCGCGTTGGACGAGGATGGGAGGAAGTCCTGTTCCTCGCTGCGCTCGGTGTGCGGCAGGTCCAGGGCGAGCTGCTGGTGCGGGGCCAGTCGGGTCAAGGGGCTTCCCGGATCAGCTGCGTGCGGCACGGCCGGACAGCCTGCGCAGGGCTGCAGCCAGATAGGTGCCGGCCGAGACGAGGGTGAGCAGCACCAGCGGCGGCAGGAGCCAGGCCGCCAGCAGGCCCATGACCGGGAGGAGCTCGGCCGCATCCGCCAGCACGGCGGCGACATAGCCCAGCTGCACCGCGGTGGCCGCCTTGCCCAGCAGCGAGGGTGCCACGGCGAAGCCGGCCACGCCCATCTGCAGCGCCAGCGCGCCCAGCGCCACCAGCACGTCCCTGGCCAGCACCAGCGCCACCAGCCAGACCGGCACCAACTCCTGCCACGCGAGCGCCAGCAGCGTGCCGGTGAGCAGCAGCTTGTCGGCGACCGGGTCCAGGACCGCACCAAGCCTGGTGGCCAGCCCCAGCCGACGGGCGAGCAGCCCGTCCAGCGCATCGGTCAGGGCGGCCAGGGCGAACAGGGCAGCCGCGAAGCCATAGGCGCGCCCGAGCAGGAGGAGCAGAACCGGGACGACCAGGACGATCCGCAGGACCGTGAGCAGGTTGGCGAGGTTCAGGTCGGACACGTGGCGCGCACTGCCCGTGGCACCGTCCGGCGCGGCGTTCACCCGCCGATGGTCGACATCGGCCGGTCGCCCGCGCGCCCCAACCGCCATCCTTCGATCTCCTGGCTCAGTGCCAGGCCGCGCCGCTGCAAGGCGGCCTGCAACCCTTCCACACTGCCCACATGCCCGATCACGATCCTCGCCTCCCTGCGGGTCATCCGCTCGATCCTGGTCGAGCGGATCTCCGGGGTATCCTCGAGGGCCCGCCTTATTTGGACCCAGCTGGAAAGGTCGGCAAGCGGCACAGTGGCGGAGAGCAGTTCCACGGTCGCGTCGCTGCGCACGCTGGCCTGGCCGATCTGCCGGTCCAGGACGGCCAGCAGGGCTGTGGCTGCCGCTGGATAGTCGGCCTGTCCGTCCGGCCCGGGCGGCACGCTCAGCGCCGGGACGGCCTGCACCAGCCCGTCGCGGTCCAGATACTGCCCGCTCACCACCAGGCCCTGGCTGCCGTCGCTCGCGGGTGCGGCGTGCGCCACCAGCACGGCGTCGGCACCATAGCGCTCGGCCACCGGCTGGAGCGTCCCGGCATCGCCCGCGAGGGCCTGGGCCTCGGCGATCGCTAGGTCCTGCGCGTCGCCCAAGGGGAGGATCGGCTCGACCGCCACCGACTGGCCAGCGGCATCTAGCACTGCACTGCGCCAGGGATCGCTGTCGAGATACGGGTCGCCGCCCGGGGCATAGGCCAGCACCACGGTCGGCAGGGTCGGCACCAGCGCATAGGAGATGCCGTTGCGGTCCAGGAGTTCCTGGACCGCCTCCTGACGGAAATCCACGGTGAGGCGGGCCGCGTAGGAGCGCGCACCCACCTGCTCCTGTAGGATCTCGAAGCTGCGCACGTAGCGGTCGATCTGCCCCGGCGCCACCTCGGGCAGGCTCGCCGGGTCACGGCCAGATAGCCGCGCCATTAGGCGCTGCAGCGCTGCCACCTGGCCGTCCAGTAGCGCCTGGCTGCGCGCCTGGACCGCGTCGTCCGCCTCGGCCTGGACGGGAACGTCGCGCTCGATGAACTGGCGCTGCTGAACGGCCTGGCCAGTGGCCGGGCCCGGCTGGCCCAGCAGGAGAAGCGCGCCCAGCACCAGCAACGCTATCGACGGACGGCGCGCGGCCATGGCAGATCACCCCGACGCGAGGACGAGCGGAAAGCGGATCGCACCGTTTTCGGTGGTCACGCCGGGCGGAAGGGACCACGGGAACCGCGGGCTGGCAAGCCTCCGCCGGCATCCTCGCATCGGGCATGAGCTGGGCCGGGGTGCCCTGATGCGCAACGCCAAGGAGCAACGGGTGGCAAAGGGGCAGGCCGGAGGCCAGACTGGGGCGCAGCGCGGCGGCAGGTATGCAGAGGCCGGGGTCGATATCGAGGCCGGCAACGAGCTGGTCCGCCGCATCGACGGGCTCACCCGCGCCACCGCGCGGCCGGGCGCCAG
>NZ_WUJP01000786.1 GCF_009806515.1 Geminicoccus flavidas
TGGCGGCGAAAACCGGGCAGGTCGAGGGTATCGGCATCGATCTCGTCGCCATGTGCGTGAACGACTTGGTGGTCCAGGGTGCGGAGCCCCTGTTCTTCCTGGACTATTTCGCCACCGGCCGGCTGGAGGCCGAGGCCGGGACCAGGATCGTGGCGGGCATCGCGGAGGGTTGCCGGCAGGCGGGCTGTGCGCTCATCGGCGGCGAGACCGCCGAGATGCCGCAGATGTACGCGCCCGGCCATTTCGACCTGGCTGGCTTTGCCGTGGGTGCCGTCGAGCGCGAGGCACTGCTGCCCCGCCCGGATGTTCGAGCGGGCGACATGCTGTTGGGCCTGGCCTCGTCGGGCGTGCACAGCAACGGCTTCTCGCTGGTGCGCCTGGTGCTGGAGGAAGGCGGTGCCGATCTCGCGGCCCCTGCCCCGTTCGCGCCGGAGCAGAGCCTGGGCGACGCCCTGCTGACGCCCACGCGAATCTATGTGCAAAGCTGCCTGGCGGCGATCCGGGCGGGCGGAGTCAAGGCGCTGGCCCACATCACTGGCGGCGGGCTTGAGGAGAACCTGCCGCGGGTGCTGCCCGGGGGTGCCCAGGCGGTGCTGGACACAAGCGCCTGGGAGCTGCCCGGCGTGTTCCGCTGGCTGGCCGAGCAGGGCCGCCTGCCCCAGGCCGACCTGCGCCGCACCTTCAACGCCGGCATCGGCATGGTCCTGGCGGTGGCGCCGGAGCGGGCCGACGCGCTGCACCGCCTCCTGACGGAAGCGGGCGAGACCGTCCACCGGATCGGCCGGATCACCCCGCGCACATCCGATGCTCCCGCCGTCGTCTTCGAGCACGCCGAGACCGCATGGCCCGCCCCGTCACCGTCCTGATCTCGGGCAGCGGCTCCAACCTCCAGGCGCTGATCGATCGCCAGGCGGGCAGCAGCTACGAGATCGTCCAGGTCATCAGCAATGTTTCGGGCGTGGGCGGGCTGGCGCGGGCGGCCGCGGCCGGCATCCCGACCCGGGTGATCGAGCACCGGGCATTCGCCAGCCGCGCCCTGTTCGACGCAGCCCTGGGCCAGGCCCTGGCCGAGAGCGGTGCGGAACTGGTCTGCCTGGCCGGCTTTATGCGCATCCTGGGGCCGGAGCTGGTGCAGGCCTGGAGTGGCCGGATGCTGAACATCCACCCGGCCCTCCTCCCCTCGTTCAAGGGCCTGCACACCCATGAGCGGGCGCTGGCGGCG
>NZ_WUJP01000787.1 GCF_009806515.1 Geminicoccus flavidas
GGCGTGCGCGTCCATGGCTGCACGGTGCATGTGGTCCGCCCGGCGCTGGACGACGGGCCGGTGGTGGTCCAAGGCGTCGTGCCGGTGCTGCCCGGCGACGATCCCGCCATGCTGGCCGCGCGGGTCCTGGAGGTCGAGCACCAGGCCTACCCGCTGGCGCTGGATCTGGTGGCGTCCGGCCGGGCACGGGTGGGCGACGCGACGGTCGAGCTGGCGCCCGGCCAGCCCGGCCTCGTCGTCCATCCGACCCTGGCCGGCGCCGGATGGGCGATCGCAGGGGCTCCGCCGGTCAGTTGACCGGCGTCAGCCAGCGGCGGAACACCCAGCCCTGCGGCTCGTCGTTCTGCGACACCCGGTACCAGCCCTGCTCCTGCTGGTCGGCCACCACGATCTCGCCGCCGCTGAACGCGCCCTGGCGCTCGAACCGGGTGCCCGGGCCAGCCCGGACGCTCACGGCGGCCACCACGCGGAAGCGCTCGCCCATGGCCTGATCGGCGGCAGGCTGCGCGGCGGGCGACCCCGCAGCCGCGGCGGCGACGGGCTCGGGCGGC
>NZ_WUJP01000770.1 GCF_009806515.1 Geminicoccus flavidas
GTGCGCACCTTGGTCCGGCGGTGCTCGATGTCGTTGAGCGCCAGGTAGAACTCATAGGGGTGCCGCTCAGTGCCGGAGAACTCGCGCCCGTTGTCGGTGAGCACGGCGGAGACCGGCAGGCCCAGCCTGGCGTAGAACGGCAGCACCTCGTTGTGCAGCACCGCCACCGCCGCCTCGGGCTGCTTGGAGACGTGCAGGAAGCCGAAGGCGTAGGAGCCGTGGGTATCCACGACGGCATGCAGGTAGACCCGGCCGATACCCTTCAGGACGCCGACCATGAAGGTGTCGGCTGAGAGCAGTTCGCCCGGCCGCCCGCTCTCGACATGGCGCTCCTTGAAGCAGGGATTGAGCTTCTCCAGGAAGGCCACCTGCTCCGGGGAGAGTTCGATCACCTGCTCGGCATTCTGCCGCTCGAGCGCCAGCCACCGCTCATGCCGGCTGCCCAGGCTCTTGTCGTTGAGGATCTTCTGGACCGTGATCGCCGAGACCCGGCGTCCCTCCAGCGCCAGCAACGCCTCGATCCGGTTGCAGCCATAGGCCGGATGCTCCAGCGCCAATGCCTCGATCCGCGCCACGACCTCCGGCGGCGTGGTCATCGGGTGGGACTTCGCGATCGGCGGCAGGTCCTTCAGCCCGTCCAGCCCATGGGTCTGAAAGCGCCGCTTCCAGTCGTAGAAGCTGGTCCGGTCGATCCCGCCACGCCGGCAGGCCTCGGTGACGTTGCTCAGCCGTTCGGCCAGTTCCAGCACCGTCAGCCGTCGGTGCGCCAGCTTCTCGTTGGCGTCCTTGGCCACCACCTTGCGCACTGCTTCGGCCATCGATCTTCCTCCCAATCTGCAGCCTGGATCAGCCCAGACCGCAAGACAAGGAGGTTAAGAGGACAGATCAGAAAAGGGTCGCGCCCCAACTGCTCGACCTGATCGTCTGTCAGGTCGGGGGCATATCCCTCATGCAGAACACGAACGACAAGAGCCCCATCGACGCTTGCGTCCAGAAGGAGCGCGTCTCTGCATTCTGGCTCTTGCAGCCAGTCATACAAGGGATCGGATCCCCGAGTTGGCGTTCCGTCTTCGATCTCCTCGTAGTTCTCGATTGCCATCTTGACGCTGCCTAGGCGTCCTTGATGCCTGAGCCAGCTCCAGAACTCGGGAACCACATTGATCGGGTAATACTGATCGTGCGCAGTGATGAGGACGTTGGCGTCGATCAGATATAGCATCAGGCCGCCGACCTAGAAGTCAGCCCGCCCGTACCTAGTAGGGTTTGAACCTGTCGCGGCTTGATGCCCAGCACCTTGCTTGCCTTGGTGGGGGTGAGGGAGCCTTCCTGCAGGTTCTCTGCTACGATTCGAAGTAGCGCCGTGCCCAACCGGTGGCGTCGCACCACATAGAAGCTCGGCCCACCCTTCCTCTCCTTGGCTTCCCCCTTGGATTGGCGTCGATGCTGGTTATCAGCGACGATCCGATCGACGATCCTGTACCAAGTGGCTTCAGAGAAGATGCCTGAACGGAAGAGCCGATATGCGACCAAACGTCGGCTCAAGAGCCGATCGCTGGCGAATTCGCCGATCAGTCCTAACGCCTCGCCCTCGCCCATCTCTGCATCGATCTCCAACCCTGACAGCTCAGTGGTCGGAAGAAGCGACAAACTCGCGACGTCGTTGCAGAACCTTTCTATCTGGGTATCAGCGTGTTCGCCGCTGACGCCGCTGGCGCCAATCCAAAGATGCGCAAGCTCATGTAGAAGAGTGAATGACCAAGCTACCTTTGCATCCTGATCGTTGATCACGATGAAGGGTGCGATCGGATCGGCGAGTGCGAAGCCGCGAAAAGCCTTCACAGGTATCGCGGAGTGATGGCTTCCGAGATTTCCAATAAGCAGTACAAAGATACCCGCCGCCTCTACCTTCGAACGGAGTAGACCGAACGCGGCACTCGGAGAGTCCTGCGCCCGGAACTCGGCCAGATCGAATCCAATGGTTCGGTGGATGGAGGCAATAACGGCTTCGACTCCATCCTCAACGCGGCTAGAGCCAATGAAGGGCAGCGCCGGGGGATCGTCGCTATCTTCAAGCATGCTGCGCACCATGCTCTGGCGGGACTTTACGTCGCGCAGCAGCGCGTCGATCAGTGCATCTGACGTAGGGTCACGATCCGGCAGGCTGCGAAAGTCTTGCCCCCTCTCGCCCTTCTTTGGTGGCTCCTTCATGTAGAAGGTCAACAGCGGCCGCCGGTATACCTTGACCATCTTCAGGAGCAACGGACGGGTGATCGGGGTAGAGCCTTCTTCCAGGGCTGCAAGCTGCTCAGCCCCGCTGCCACGTCGACTATCCTTGATGTCCAGCTTACGAGCAGCATCGTTCAGCGACAGACCGGCGGTCTCTCGTGCCCACCTCAGAACTTTGGGCTCGATATTCGGCATACCAACCCTATGCGCACACGGGATCGAACGGCTGACCTAAGCAAGAACAAGAGTTTGCCCATGAGCGCGTTCATCGCAGGAGGGGCAAACAGCACTCCCTGTTAGCCGCGCCCTCGGCAACCTGATGTCCACCCTCGAAGGGGTCAATGGCGAACGTTATGGAGCGGCATCATGCATCAATGTATCGCCTCAAACTCGCAAGCGTAGCGCGATGCGGTTGGGCATAGGAGTTCCGCTATCTGCCGACAGATGCCTCGCCGCTAGCGGCAGTGAAGGTCACTATGATCGTCTGGAAGGCGATGGAAGGCAGGTCAAGGCATCCACGATGCCACCAAGTGGCTGACGCGATAGAGCGTGTAGGATTGGCAGCAGACAAGCGAGTCACAGGAGAACAGCGTCGCCAATGGCGATAGGGGCAACCCGCAAGGTCACCCGGAACACACTACATACTGATTCTGGAAGCTGGCATCGAGCGCAGCAATGATTCCCAAAATATCCTCAGACTTCTCAAAATAATACCGAATCGTAGTGCAGAAATCCCCGCGACCACACGGCAGACACTTCGCAGCTTCAACGCTCTGAAGATACAATTCCCTATCTACAGCGGTCTCGATATCTTGTCCGGCTACACGGAGCGACTCATTCACTTTCACGATAAGCAGATGCATGGTGTCACCCGCAGTGGTGAAGAGCCCTTTGGTCCCTGTGCGGTACCTGAGGTCATTCCTCTCAGGTACCAGAGATCAGCTAAATCATTGGGAAGAATGGCGCGCCCGAGAAGACTCGAACTCCTAACCTTCTGATCCGTAGTCAGATGCTCTATCCATTGAGCTACGGGCGCGCGGCCGGCTAAGCGGCGTGGCGGGGTGATAGCGCCCTGGTGAGAGGCGCGCAACCCCGCAGTTGGAGGAAAAAGTTCAGTGGGTCGCCTGCTCCAGGGTCTCCTCGACCTCATGCTCGGCAGTGGCTTCGATCGGCTCGGGTGCTGGCGGACCCATGATCACGCGCACCAGCGCGGGGGTGAGCAGCAACAGCAGCAGTGCCAGGATGACCGCGGGGCGCATCGACGCGAACTCCAATCGAGATCAGGTTGCGCCTGCCTAGCGCCTGACGCCCCGAAAGAGAAGATCCGGTGCTCCCATCGCTTGCCGCAATCGCCAGTTGCCCGTCGCGGCGGAGTCTTCAGCCTTGTCCGATCTCGTCCTAGCGATCGCCCAGTTCGACCCGGTGCCGGGCGACGTTGCGGCCAACTTCCAGACCATCCGCCGGCTGCGCGGTGCTGCCGAGGAGGCGCAGCTGCTCCTCTGCCCGGACCTGGCACTGGCCGGCCTGCCGGTTCCGGCGAATGAGGCCGGGCTCAGCGCCAGGGTCGCGGATGCGCTGCTGGCATTGCAGGCCGACACCGCGGACGGCGGGCCAGCCGTGCTGGTGGGCCTGCCCTTGCGGCCCGAGGACGGTGGGCGGCCAGGGCTTGCCAGCGTGCTGCTGGGCCAGGGGCGTGAGCTCGGGCGGCGCTGGCGCGTGCAGCTAGACAGCGATCCACGGCTGGCCGAGACTGGCCGGTTTGGCCTCGGCGAGCTCGCCGGCCCGCTGGCCCTGCCCTGCCCCGACGGGCCGCCCTGGCGGCTGGGCGTGCTGGCCGGGGCCGAGCTCGACCTGCCGGAGGTCGCCGAGGCGCTCGCGGAGAGCGGGACGGAGATCCTGCTGGTGCCGGCCGCCCTGCCGTTCGTGCCGGGCGGGTTCGAGCGCCGCCAGCAGCACGCCGTCCAGCGCGTCACCGAGACCGGGCTGCCGCTAGTCCTGGCCAATGCGGCGGGCGGCGGCGGAGAACTCGTCTTCGACGGCCTTTCCCTGGCGCTCGACGGGGCGAGGCGCTTGGTAGCCCTGGCGCCGGCGTTCCGGGAAAGCCTGCTCCCGACCCGCTGGGCCAGAGAGGATGACGGCTCGCTGACGCCGGTCGAAACCAGTCTGCGGGTGCCGCCGCCGGAGGAGCCGGCCGACCTGTACCTGGCCCTGCTGGCCGGCTTGCGCGGCCTCACCGGCCGGCTGGGACTGGAACTGGTACTGCTCGACCTGGGCACGGCGGGCAGGCTGCTGCCGGTGCTGGCGGTCGACGCGCTGGGCCCGGGCCGGGTGCGCGGCTGGACGGCAGGAACCGATGGGAACGGGCTTGCGGATGCGCTGGGCATCCGAACAGAGCGGATCAATGCGGGGCTTGTGCAAGCCACGCTTGGACAGCTGCTGGAATCCTATGGCACTGGGTCCGTGCCGATCGTCCCCGTCCACGACCTGATCGGAACCGCGCTTGCCGCCCGGCTGGGCGCGTTGCTGCTGAGCGGACTGGACCGGACAGCATTGGCGGGCGGTGCCGCCGCGAGCGGCTATGCGCCGCTGGGCGAACTGGCGGAGCCTGTCATCGAGGCACTGCTGCGCTGGCGCGCCGCGCAGCGGCCGGACGGCGCGCTCGGACCGGAGCCCGCGGCACTGGCGGCAGCGCTGGCCGAGCCCGGCGCCGCAGCCGCCGACCAGGCGGTTCCGCGATCCTGGTGGCAGGCGCGTGGCGGCGCCGGGGCAGCGCCGCTGATCTTGCGGGTGGCCCATGGAAGCAGTACCGCCGACGGGCTGGGCCGCCCAACCCATGCTGGCTTATGATGCGAGGTTTATCTCTTCTTGGTTGAATTTCCTTGGTCATGCTTTATCGTCTGCGCCCGGCAGCGCAGGGCGGAGCGGCATGACGCAGGATCGGGCACAGCCGGGGCGTGCGGTGGGCGCGGAACCGGGGATCGCGGACCAGGTTCGGGTGCTCCGGCGCCACTGGCCGGCCCTGGTCGGCATGACCGCGCTGGGCGTGGCGGCGGCGGGGCTGACCGCCCGGCTGATCGAACCGGTCTATGTCGCCCGCGCCGAGGTCATCTACGAGCCGGTGACGTTCGGCGGGCCGGACGGGCTGGACCAGATCGCGGCACCGCCCGAGAGCGGCACGCTCGACAGCCAGATCCGCCAGATCGCGTCGCGCGCGATGGCCCGCGAGGTCATCCAGCGCCTGGACCTGGGGCCGGAGCTGGAGGGCCGTCCGGGCCTGGTGGCTCGCCCGGTCGCCTGGCTGACCGGCTTGATGCCTGCGGAGGGCCCGGCGCCTGAAGGCCTGGTGGAAGTGCCGATCGATGCCCCGCCGGGCGAACCGTCGCCGCGCCTGCTCGACCGCTTCCTCGACCGCCTCAAGGGCAGCCGCGAGGGCAAGAGCCATGTGGTCGCGATCACCTGGGAGGCGAACGACCCGCAGCGCGCGGCCGAGGTCGCCAACGAGGTCGCCCATGCGTTCGTCACGGCGCGCATCGCCCAGAAGCTGGAGGCGGCCAGCCGGGTCGAGGAGCGGTTGGCCCTGCGCCGCAGCCAGCTCCGCGACGCCCTCCTGAGCACCGAGGCCCGGCTGGAGCAGGCGCGCGCCGCCGCCCGGCCGACCCTGGTAGCAGCGCTCGGCAGTGGCGAGGACCAGCTCAATGCGCTCTCGCGCGAGCTGGTCGAGGCGCGGATCGAGGCGCAGACCCGCGAGGTTCGCTCCGAGCGGCTGAAGGATGCCGCCAAGCGTGGCCAGGGGCTGCTGGGTGCCGAGGAGAGCCAGCCCTCACCTTACCAGGCTCTGCTGGCGCTGGATGCGGCTGCGGCGCGCGAGGAGGCGGAGCTGCTCGCCCAGTATGGCGAGCGCCATCCGCGCGTGGTGGATCTGCGCAGCCGGCGCAAGGAGCTGGCCCGCAAGCTCGCGTCTGCCCAGGGCCAGATGCTGCAGAAGCTCGACATGGAGGCGGAGATGGCGCGGGTGCGCGCCGATGGCCTGGCCCGCCAGCTCGAGGCGATCAAGGGCGATGCCGCGGGCATGGCCACGAGCCGCCAGGAGCTGGCCGCGCTGGAAGAGGAGGCACGCACCCGGCGCCAGGCGCATGACGCGTTCGAGCTGAAGGCCCAGGAGATCTCCCAGCGCCTGGCTGGGCAGGCCCCGGATGCCCGGATCGTGTCTGAGGCAGTGCCGCCCGCCGTCCCTGCCTTCCCCAGGCCCGGGACCTTCATGTCGGTGGGCGGCAGCGTCGGCCTGCTCCTGGCCGGCCTGTTCGTCTGGTTCACCGAGGCACGTGACCGCTCGGTGCGCACCGCCAGCGCGCTGGAGGGGGTGACCGGGCTGGTGACCGTCGCGATGGTGCCGCAGCTCGTGCGCAAGGCGGAGCGGCTGCGCCCGCACGACGTGGCGCTCGACCAGCCGCTCGGGCGCTACAGCGAGGCGCTGCGCGACATGCTGGCGGCAGTGACCGAGCCGTTCGATCGGCCGGAAGGGCGCGGCACCGCCATGCTGGTGACTTCGGCCGTCCCGGACGAGGGCAAGACCACCACCGCCATCTCGCTGGCACGCCTGGCGGCAGCGGAGGGGCTGAAGGTCGTGCTGATCGACGGCGACTTGCGCCACCCCTCCGTGCTGGGCCGCCTGGGCCTCCCGGCCGGCCCCGGCCTACAGGAGATCCTGGCCGGCAAGGCCACGCTGGAGCAGGCGTTGCGCACCGACAGCCGCTCTCCGCTGCAGATCCTGCCGGGCAGTGCCGCCGCCCGCGCGGCCCTGGCCAGCCAGAGCGGGGAGCGGCTGCGCCAAGTCGTCCAGTCGCTCACCCGGGACGTCGACCTGGTGGTGGTGGATACCGCCCCGGCGCTCGCGGTGGCCGACACCAAGCTGCTGGCCCGCGCGGTCGACCGCGTCCTCCTGCTGGCCCGCTGGGGCCAGACCAGCGACCGGCTGATCGGCCGGGCCGCTGGCGAGTTGCGCGAGGTCGGGGCACCGCTCACCGGTGCGGTGCTGACCGCGGTGGATCTCAGCCGCCAGCCGCTCTACGGCCTGGACGACCGGACCTTCGCCTATGTGAAGCATGCGCGCTATTACGCGGCCTGAGACTTGACGGCCGGATCAGGGTGACCGGACCGGTGGAATCGGGCGCGCGATCCTGGTAACGAGCGGGTCCCCCGTGCCGGGACTGCCCGGCGCGGCGGGCGGCCGTGGCAGGACGCCACCCGAACCCCCATGCCAGGAATGGTCCCTTGTCCCCGACCCTCGCCCTCCACGACACCGCGACGCGCGCCAAGCGGCCGTTCGCGCCGATCCGTGCGGACCGGGTGGGCCTCTATGTCTGCGGACCGACCGTCTATGACCGGATCCATATCGGCAACGCCCGGCCGCTGATCGTCTTCGACGTGCTGAGCCGGCTGCTACGTCACCTCTTCAAGGAGGTGACCTATGTCCGCAACATCACCGATGTCGACGACAAGATCATGGACCGCGCCGCGGAGCGCGGCGTGCCGATCGCGGAAGTGACCGAGAGCACGACCCGGCAGTTCCACGCGGATGCCCTGGCACTCAACTGCCTGCCGCCGGATCACGAGCCGCGCGCCACCGAGCACATCGCCGGCATGATCCGGATCATCGAGGCGCTGATCGCGAACGGCCATGCCTATGCGAAAGACGGCCACGTCCTGTTCCACGTGCCTTCGTTCGCCGAGTATGGCCAGCTGTCCGGGCGCGACCGCGACGAGCAGGTGGCCGGCGCCAGGGTCGAGGTGGCGCCCTACAAGCGCGACCCGGCCGACTTCGTGCTGTGGAAGCCGTCCGCGGATGACCAGCCCGGCTGGGACAGCCCCTGGGGCCGGGGCCGGCCCGGCTGGCATATCGAGTGCTCGGCCATGTCTGAGCATCACTTAGGGGTGCCGTTCGACATCCATGGCGGCGGGATCGACCTGACCTTCCCCCACCACGAGAACGAGATCGCCCAGACCCGCTGCGCGCATGGCCTGGGCCGGATGGCGAATTTCTGGCTGCACAACGGCTTCGTCACCGTGAACGGCGAGAAGATGGCGAAGTCGCTCGGCAACTTCACCACCGTCGAGGACGTGCTGGCGAAGGCGCCCGGCGAGGCGGTTCGCCTGTGGACGCTCGGCACCCATTACCGCTCGCCGCTCGACTTCAGCTGGGAGGGCATCGAGCGGGCCAAGGCGACGCTCGACCGCTTCTATGGCGCGCTGGCGCGGGTGAAAGGGGATTGGCCAAACGAACCCGAGCCTGCCCTGGTCGAGGCCCTGTGCGACGACCTGAACACGCCGAAGGCCCTGGCGGTGCTCCATGACCTGCTGGGCCGGCTCAATCGCACGAACGAACCCGAGGACCGGTCCAGGCTCCTGGCCTCCGCTGCCCTGCTGGGCCTGCTGCAAAACGAACCCGAGGCCTGGTTGAAGGGCGGGGCCGGCGACGAAGCCGCCGGGATCGAGAAGGCGATCGCGGAGCGCCTGACCGCGCGCAAGGCAAAGAACTTCGCCGAGGCCGACCGGATCCGCGCCGAGCTCCTGGCCAAAGGCATCATCCTGGAGGACGGCCCGGGCGGCACCACCTGGCGGAGGGGGTCATGAGCGGCGAGCGCCTCTGGCTCTATGACACCACGCTGCGCGACGGCGCCCAGACCCAGGGCGTCGACTTCTCCGTGGCAGACAAGGCGAAGATCGCGCGCCTGCTGGACGAGCTCGGCATCGACTATGTCGAGGGCGGCTGGCCGGGCGCGAATCCCACCGACGATCAGTTCTTCGCCAAGCCCCCCCAGCTCGCCCGGGCGACCTTCACCGCGTTCGGCATGACGCGGCGGGCCGGGCGCTCGGCCGACAACGACCCGGTGCTGGCCCCGCTGCTGCGCGGCCAGGCGAAGGCGGTCACGCTCGTCGGCAAGTCGTCGCGGGAGCAGGTCGAGCAGGCGCTGGGCGTGGAGTCCGACGAGAACCTGCGGATGATCGCCGATTCGGTCGCAGCGCTGGTGGCGCGCGGCAAGGAGGCGCTGTTCGACGCCGAGCATTTCTTCGACGGCTGGAAGAAGGACGCAGGGTATGCCCGGGCAGCGCTGCAGGCGGCGCTGGACGCAGGTGCGCGCTGGGTGGTGCTCTGCGACACCAATGGCGGCACCCTGCCCCACGAGGTGGCGCGCATCACGGGCGAGGTCGCGGCCTTCGTTCCCTCCGACAAGCTCGGCATCCATACCCATGACGATACCGGCAACGCGGTCGCTAACGCGATCGCCGCGGTGATGGAGGGGGCCCGGCAGGTCCAGGGCACGCTGAACGGTCTGGGCGAGCGCTGCGGCAACGCCAACCTGGTGAGCCTGGTCCCGACGCTGGTGCTGAAGCTGGGCTTCCAGACCGGGGTGAGCCCCGCCGGGCTGAAGCGGCTGACACAGATCAGCCGGACCTTCGACGAGCGGCTGAACCGCACGCCCAACCGCCACGCGCCCTATGTCGGCGCCTCGGCCTTCGCGCACAAGGCGGGGCTCCATGCCTCGGCGGTCGCCAAGAGCCCGCATTTCTACGAGCACCTGGACCCGGCGGTGGTCGGCAACAGCCGCGAGGTGCTGGTCTCCGACCAAGCCGGCCGCTCCAACCTGCTTTCCCGCTTCGCCGAGATGGGCCTAGCCGTCAGCCCGAGCGACGAGCAGGTCCAGGACCTGCTGCAGACCATCAAGGCGCGCGAGGCGGAGGGCTGGGCCTATGACGGGGCGGCGGCCAGCTTCGAGGTGCTGGTGCGGCGCTCGCTGGGCATCCTGCCCAGCTATTTCGAGCTCCTGCGCTACCGGGTGATCAACGAGCGCCGGTTCGACGCGCGCAGCCACGTGGCCGACCTGTCCGAGGCCAGCATCAAGGTCGCAGCCGAGGGCCATGTCTTCCACACCGTGGCGGAGGGCAACGGCCCGGTGAACGCGCTGGACCAGGCGCTGCGCCAGGCGCTGAGCCACATCTACCCCTCCCTGCGGGACATGCAGCTCGTCGACTACAAGGTGCGCATCCTCACCCCCAGCGCCGGCACCGCCGCGGTCACCCGCGTCATCATCGAGAGCGCCGACGAGGACGGGCGGGTCTGGCAGACGGTGGGCGTGTCCGGCAACATCATCGACGCTTCCTATGCGGCGCTGTGCGACGCGATCATCTGGAAGCTCGTGACCGAGCAGCGGGCTTCGGCCGCCGAGGCCGCGTGAGGGACAAGAACCTGATCCGGTCCAAGACCCTGCGCGGCGGCATCGAGACCCTGGGCGAAGCCCCGGTGGTGATCCTGTGCCGCCCGCAGATGGCCGAGAATGTCGGCACCGCCGCGCGTGCCATGCTGAATTTCGGCATCTACCAGCTGCGCCTGGTGGCGCCCGGCTTCGGCTGGCCGAACGCCAAAGCGCTGATGGCGGCGTCCGGGGCCAACGAGGTCCTGAACCGGATGGAGATCTTCCCGGATCTGCCCTCGGCGCTGCACGACATCCACACGCTCTACGCCACGACCGCGCGCGGCCGCGACCTGATGAAGCCGGTCCTGCCCGCCGACACGGTGGCGGAGGCCGCGCACGCCGCGATCGCAGAAGGGCACCGGGTGGGCTTCCTGTTCGGGGCAGAGCGCACCGGCCTGGAGAACGACGAGATCGCCCTGGCGGACGCGATCCTGACCATCCCAGTCAACCCCTACTTCCCGTCCCTGAACCTGGCCCAGGCCGTGCTGCTCGTGTCCTACGAGTGGCACCGCCGGCGGCCGGAGGGTTCCCCCGCCCCTGCCCCCGACCGGACCGTGCCGGCGGCCAAGGCCGACGTGCACCGGCTGCACGAGGCGCTGATGGTCGAGCTCGACCAGGTCGACTTCTTCAAGACGCCGGAGCGGCGGCGCACCTTTGCGCTCACCATCGAGACCATGCTGGAGCGGCGTGGCTTCACCACCTCCGAGATCCACCTGTTCCGCGGCATCCTGAAGGAACTGACCACGGCCAGGCGGGACAAGGAGACAGGAAAGCGGGAGGCAGGTGCTTGACAGCCGCGCGGCTTCCGCTATTAGCTCCGCGGCACGCTGCTTCGCTCCGGGAGCGGCGTTGTTTTTGTCGTGCCGTGGGTATCGAGGGTCGATGACTAAGCGTAACGCCGCGAAGAGCAAGATCTGCCGCCGTCTGGGCGTGAACCTGTGGGGCCGCGCCAAGGATCCGCTCGCGCGTCGCGCCTACGGTCCCGGGCAGCATGGCGCCAAGCGCAAGAAGGTGACGCCCTATGGCGTCCAGCTCGCGCAGAAGCAGAAGATCCGTGAATATTACGGCAACATCACCGAGAAGCAGTTCCGCAACATCTACGAGGACGCCTCGTCGATGCGCGGTGACACCGCGGAGAACCTGATCGGCTTGCTCGAGCGCCGGCTGGACGCGGTGGTCTACCGCATGAAGTTCGTCTCGACCCCGTTCGCCGCCCGCCAGTTCGTGAACCACGGCCATGTCACCGTCAACGGCCGCCGGGTCACCATCCCCTCCTACCGGGTCCGCCCGGGCGACGTGATCGAGCTGTCGGCCAAGGCCAAGGACTTCCCGTTCGTCGAGGAAGCCCTGAACCTCGCCGAGCGCGACATCCCCGAGTATGTGCAGGTCGACACGAAGGCCAAGCGGGGCACCTTCGTCCGCACCCCGCTGATCGCGGACGTGCCCTACCCGGTCGAGATGAAGCCCGCGGAAGTGATCGAGTTCTACTCGCGCTGATCGGTCGAGAAGTTTCACGAGAAGGCCCACCGGAGGCGACTCCGGTGGGCCTTCTCGTTGGAGGTTCTGCTGGCGGGATGATGCCTGGCTGCTGATCAGGCGTTTTGCTGCCCCCCGGCGCGTGAACCCAGGAGACGCGCGTAGCTATCCGCGAGCTGCTCGGGCCAGCGCGTGAAGTTCACCAGCGCGTCGTCGGCATGCGTGAGCTGATCGAAGGTTCCCACCGTCACCAGCTCACGCAGTGCGCCATGCCCGATCGCTGACCGGCAAGCGGCCGCGAACTCACCGGCGTTGAAGACGAGATAAGGCCGGATGGCATTGTTGATGCCGACCCGGAACTGGCTCACGGTTGCCGCAACGTGGGGGGTCAGACCCAGGCGGTTGTGCTGCTCCGCCAGGAGCGCAAGAGCCCGGTGCAGCGCATGTTCCCGCACCGGCCCGTCCTGCGCCGACAGTACCGCATCCAGCTGCGGGCCGAGTGCCGCGGCGATCTGGAGCCGGGAGAAAGCGGTACCGAACCACTTCTCGTACGGCCAGTACCGTCGCTCCTGGAGGAATGCCAGCTCCATCAGCAACCGGACCAGCCGGGCCGCGATCAACACGCAGCCGCGCCGGTCGCCGGCCTCGATCGCGCGGCCGATCCGCGGCTCGGCATTGCCGATCAGGTGCCATTGCGATGCCATCGCCCAGAGCCAGACATCGCGCGGATACCAGGCGAGCATCGCGCGGAGGCGACGCAGCCTGCCGATGCCGTCATGGAACAGCTCGCCGCCTGTGACCTGCAGCAGGCGCTGCTGCGGCAGGGCGAGCCATGTGGCGATCGGTAACTCCGGTCCCGGAGGTTCGGCCCCAAGCTGGGACTGGACGAACTCCTCCAGGGTCAGAATCTCCACATGGTGGCGGGTGCTGTTCGTCTGCCAGGAGAAGAAGCGCACCGGCCACCCCCGGAACTCCGATGGCAGGCCTTGCTCGACCGCAGCTGCCACCACGGGAACATGCTCGTCCGCCACGAGCAGGTGCAGGCGTGGTCCCCAGGCATGGTCGGTCGAGCGGGGTTGATCGAAGCCGAGAACTTCCGACCCCTCACCGAACAGACCTGCCGCGTGCGGCACGTTGACCAGGGGCCGCACGGCTTCAATGTAGAACGTGTGGGCGAGCGCCAAGCCCGGGATGAATGCCGGCAATGATCCCTGTCCCCCCGCTTCGCTCCCGATGACCAAGCGCACTTGTGCGCGGGCCATTCGATCGACCGGAGCCGGCGCCCGCGAGCC
>NZ_WUJP01000788.1 GCF_009806515.1 Geminicoccus flavidas
GGGGCGGGCATGGTCGCCGGACCCGACGCGATGTCGGCAGAAGCGGTCGCACGCTGGCCGGCCGGGAGGGCTGGGGGCTCCGCGGCGGGCGGGACGGCCGCGGCGGCCGGAGGCGCTGCCTGGGGCCCGGACGGCGCTGTCGCGGCCTGCGCCGGCAGATCCGGATCGAGTGCCGCGGATGGCGGCGCTTCCCCCATCATCCGCGTGATCGGCACCACGACTGAGCGCGGGGCCGGCGTTGCCTGGACAGGTGCGGACACGGGTTCGCTGGCGGATGCCGGTGCGGCGGGTGCGGCTGCCGGCGTCGTGCCCCCATCGACCAGGGCCGCAGGTGCTCCAGCGGACGAGCGGCTGTTCAGCGCCTCGAGCATCGACGCCAGCTCGGCATTGCCCGGCTCGACCAGCAGGCCATGCCGCAGGTCCGCGCTCGCCCCGATCAGGTCGCCGGCCGCCATGCGTAGCTGTGCGCGTCCGCGCAGCGCCCGGACATCGTCGGGCGAGATCAGGAGCGCCTGGTCGAAATCAGCCTGCGCCTCCCCGTGCTGGCCAGCCCCGGCGCGGGCATTGCCGCGCTGGACGAAGGCGAAGACCAGGTTGCGCCGGAGCATGGGCGTGTCCGGGTTCAGCCGCTCCGCCTTGCGGTATTCCGCGATGGCGGCGTCCTGGTCGCCGAGCCGGGACAGCGCGGCGCCCAGATTGTTGTGGGCGACCGCAATGTCGGCCGGCGCCAGTTCGCCGGAGATCAGCACCGTGCGGAAGGCATCCGCCGCCTCGGCAAACCGGCCGGCTGCATAGGCGTTCACGCCCGCCCGTACCTGATCGCTGAGCTGGGCAGGCGCGCCCGTTGCTGACAAGGTCAGCAGGCCGGCGCCGACCAGCGCGGCTAGCCGCATTCGCATGGGTTCCTCCGAAGGTTTGGCGGAAGTTTCCACCATGTCGCAGGGAGGACAACCACGCAGGGACGAGTTTTTCCGGAAAACTCCGGGTATCGATTGTCGCAACCTCGGCCAGATCCGAGGCCAGCCAGATCCGGGCCGAGTCAGATTCGAGCTTATCCTCACCCCTCGGCCAGCCACTCCTCGATCAGGAACCGCGCGATGCTGTCCTCGCGCGGCAGGAGCACCGGGCTGCGCTCCGGGTCGGCCAGGATCGGGCGCGGGATCCACAGCGCGTCCTCCAGCTCGTCCTGGTCGATCCGGAGCTGCGCGATTTCGGCCTCGGCCCGGAAACCCAGCATCAGCGACTGAGGAAATGGCCAGGGCTGCGAGGAGCGGTACTGGATGGTGCGGAGCCGGATGCCCGCCTCCTCCTCGATCTCCCGCTCCACCGCCTGCTCCAGGCTTTCGCCCGGCTCCACGAAGCCTGCCAGCGTCGAGTACATGCCCGGCGGGAAGCGCGGCGAACGGCCGAGCAGCGCCTGGTCGCCATGGGTGACCAGCACGATCACGGCCGGGTCGGTGCGCGGGAAATGCTCGCGGCCGCATTGGGGGCAGGTCCGGGCATGGCCGCCCTGGGCCGGCAGGGTGGCACTCCCGCAGCTGCCGCAGAACCGGTGGGTGCTGTGCCAGTGCAGCAGCGCCCGAGCCGAGGCCAGGAGCCCCGCCTCGTGGGGCGGCAGGACCGGCCCGACGCTGCGCAGGTCGACCAGCGGCAAGGTCGCCTCGACCGGATCGTCCAGCTCGGCGGCGAAATAGGCCACGCCGTCGATCACGCCCAGGAACAGGGCACTCTCGTCGAGCTCGCGGCCGAGATCGGCCACAGTGAGGAAGCCGGCATGGGGGCCGTCCTCGGCCTCCAGGATCGCGAGGTTCAGCCCGTGCGCCAGGACCACCCGCGTGGTCCGGTCGGCCCGGCGGCTGGCGAGCCAGGCGAGGTCCTTGCGGTAGGCGGCGGCGCGGTCGAAGCCCACGGAGGAATAGACATGCGGCGGCGGTCGGAACGGGCGGGGCAAGCGGTCGATCTCCCTTGAGGCCGATTGTTCGGCGGCTGCCATCTTGCACGCGCGCGCCCGAGCGTCGATATAGCCTCTCGGAAGGTCGGCGCGGACGGGCTCCTCGCCAATCCGGTCAGGTCCGGAAGGAAGCAGCCGCAACGAGTTCCGGTCCGGGTCGTGTCCGGCCTTCCACCTCCTGGGGTCAGCCCCGTCGCACAGGCCGGCCTGCCGCGCGAATGAGTCGAACGGGCGCATGCGAGACGATACCACCGCGTCCGGCTACAAGGTCCTGGCGAGAGCCTATCGGCCGCAGCGCCTCTCCGAACTGGTCGGCCAGGACGCGCTGGTGCGCACGCTCACCAATGCCTTTGCCTCCGGGCGCCTTGCCCATGCCTTCCTGCTCACCGGCATCCGCGGGGTCGGCAAGACCACGACCGCCCGGATCATCGCCAAGGCCCTGAACTGCGAGGGTCCGGACGGTACGGGCGGGCCCACGCCGGAGCCCTGCGGCGTTTGCGGCCCCTGCCGGTCGATCGAAGCGCAGAACGCCATCGACGTGGTCGAGCTGGATGCCGCGACCCATACCGGCGTCGACAACATGCGCGACCTGCTGGCCAGCGTCCGCTACGGGCCCACCACGCTCAGGACCAAAGTCTATATCGTCGACGAGATCCACATGCTCTCGGCCAGCGCGTTCGCCGCGCTGCTGAAGACGCTGGAGGAGCCGCCGGCCCACACCAAGTTCGTGTTCGCCACCACCGAGCAGCGCAAGGTGCCGGTGACCATCGTGTCGCGCTGCCAGCGCTTCGACCTGAAGCGAGTGCCACCCGACCTGCTGGCGGGCCATCTGGCTGGCATCTGCCGCAAGGAGGGAGTCGAGGCCGAGCCGGAGGCACTGGCCCTGATCGCCCGGATCGCCGAGGGCTCCGTGCGCGATAGCCTGTCGCTGCTCGACCAGTCGATCGCGCTCGGCGACGGCAAGGTGGTGGCCAGCCAGGTCGCCGACATGCTGGGCTTGGCCGACCGCGCCCGGCTGCTCGACCTCCTGGAGCCGCTGCTCACCGGCCAGCCGCAGGCGGCGCTGGAAGTATTCGCCGAACTGCATGCGCGCGGCGCCGACCCGGTAGCCGTGGTCCAGGACCTCCTGGGCGCCTGCCACTGGATCTCGCGGCTCAAGCTGGACAATAGCGCCGATCCCGGCTGGCATACCGGCCAGGACGGCCATGCCCGCGGCGTGGCGCTAGCTGGCCGGTTGAGCCTGCCGGCCGCCGCCCGGGCTTGGCAGGTGCTCCTGCGCGGCCTGGACGAGGTGAAGAACGCGCCGGACGGGGCGATGGCCGCGGAGATGCTGCTCCTGCGCCTGGCCTGCCTGAGCGAGTTGCCGCCCCCGGCCGAACTCCTGCGCCGGCTGGAACGGCTGGGCCAGGACGGTGCCCCTGCCGCGCCCCGCGGGCAGCCGGCCATGGCGACGGCCCCGGCCGCGCCCATCGCTCGCCGGCCCGAGCCGCTGCCGGAGCGGCGCGCCCTGCCTGAGCCGCCGTCAGCGCCGCCCGCACCGCCTGCAGCCGGACAGGCCGAGCCCACCGACTTCGCGGGGCTGGTGGAGTTCCTGCGCCGGAACGGCGAGCCGATGCTGGCCTCCACGCTGGAGACGGGCGTCCATCTCGTGCGCATGGCGCCGCAGCGCCTGGAGATCCGACCGGCCCCGGGCACGCGCCCTGACTTAGCCAACCTCCTGCAGGACGCGCTGCACGCCCGAACCGGCCGGCGCTGGATGGTCGCCATCGTCAACGAGCGCGGCCAGCCCACGCTGAGCGAGCAGCGGGCGGAGGAACGCAGCCGGCTGATCGAGGCGTTGTCCGCCGATCCGGGGATCCGCCGGATCCTGGAGGCCTATCCCGGTGCCAGGATCGAGGACGTCCGTCCCGTAACCGGCACCCCTGACCAACCCGACGACCAGAACGAGAAGAGGATCGAGCGCGCATGAAGAATCTCGGCAACATGCTCAAAGAAGCCCAGAAGATGCAGGCCCGCATGGGCGAGATGCAACAGAAGCTGGCGGAGATGGAGATCGAGGGCGGGGCCGGTGCCGGCTTGGTCGCGGTGGTGCTGAACGGCAAGGGCGAGATGCGGAAGATCAAGATCGACCCGTCCCTGCTGGTGCCCGACGATGTCGAGATCCTGGAGGATCTTATCGTGGCGGCGGTCAACGACGCCAAGACCAAGATCGAGCAGCACATGCAGGCCGAGATGCAGAAGCTGACCGGCGGGCTGCAGCTCCCGCCCGGCATGAAGCTGCCCTTCTGAGCCGGGGCCCGTCCTGACCAGACAGCAGGCACCCGGTGCGATCGACGAGC
>NZ_WUJP01000789.1 GCF_009806515.1 Geminicoccus flavidas
TGATCAAGCGCTTGGCCCGCCTGCCGGGCCTTGGGCCCCGCTCGGCGCGCCGCGCGGCCCTGGCGCTGCTCAAGCGCCAGGACACGCTGCTCGACCCGTTGATTCGCACGCTGGAGACCTGCCGGGCACAGGTCCGCCGCTGCAGCGTGTGCGGCAACCTGGATGCCACCGACCCTTGTGCCATCTGCAGCGATGGCGGCCGCGACGGCACCAGCCTATGCGTGGTCGAGGAAGTGGAGGACCTCTGGGCAGTCGAGCGGGCCGGCTTCTTCCATGGCCGCTACCATGTGCTGGGCGGCCGCCTCTCGGCCCTGGACGGCATCGGCCCGGACGAGCTGCGCATCGGCGAGATGCTGGCCAGGGTGCAGGCCGAAGGCGTGCAGGAAGTGGTCCTGGGGCTGGGCGCCACCGTCGAGGGCCAGACCACTGCCCACTACATTGCTGAGCGGCTGCAGGGCCTGGGTGTTGCCGTGACCGGGTTCGGCCGGGGCGTTCCGGTCGGCGGCGAGCTGAACTTCCTGGACGAAGGCACGCTCGCCGCGGCCTATCGGGCGCGCCGTCCGGTCGGCTAGGCGCTTTGACGTACCGGGAAGCTCCTGGTTGTGGGTCGGCGGGCGCCTGTTAGGCCCCCGTTAGCAGTTCTGGACGCACTTCGGACCTCGTACATCTGGTACGAGATCCGAAGTGCGCATCCGCGTCCTCTTGATGGTCCTGCTGGCCGGGCTCGCAAGCTGGGCGAGCTCCTTCGGCACGATGCTGGGCGGATCCTTCATGACGCCCAAGCAGCACATGACAAAGCGCCTGGACTGCCTCGATGCCGCGCTGGCCGGCCGACCAGCCATGCAGTGCCGGAACGAGCCGGGCTGGCACGTGCTGCTAACGAACCCGGTCGCCGCCAGGTCGTAGTGCTCCGTGCCGGACGATCGCCGGGATCCGCCGATGGGCAGGCACCGGTCCTGGTGGCAGGGCACCCAGAACCAGGTAGCCGACATAAAGCCCATAAGGCACGACGAACACCGTGCCCTCCCAGCGGTGGAAGGTCCAGCCGGTGCGCAGGAACAGGAGGACGAGCAGGGTCGCCGCGATCGCCACCCAGATGTCCAGCCGCGCGATCTCGGCCGGGATGGCGATCGGGTGGACGGCGGCGGTGATCCCGAGGATGCCCAGCACGTTCAAGGCCACGAGCCTATCAGGCGCGCCGGGCGGATCCTCGGCGACATGCTCGTGCATCTCGGCCTCCGCATCCGGCGTGGCCCGTTTGCTCAGGTAGGCCCAGACGATGTAGGCGACCAGCAGGGCGACGAACAGCAGACCCCCATGTAGCCGCACAGCGCTGCCTCGAGGCAGGCCAAGGTCGAGCCGATCGGGGCCAAGCCGTCGCGGCGGAACGCGGCCGGGATTACGGCGAGTGGGAAGACGACGGTCGCCCGAGGATCAGCAGAAGGTCGGCTATGTTGGAGCCCACCACGTTGCCGATCACGATGCCGGGCGTCTCCTGGGGTGCGCCCACCAGGCTGTTGACGAGTTCCGGGTGGACGTGCCGAAGCCCACCAGGGTGAGGCCGATCATCAGCGGCGAGATGCCGATGAGTCGCGCAACGCCGACGGCGCCGCGGACCAGCACCTTTCCACCCGCGACCAGCAGCGCGAGGTCG
>NZ_WUJP01000790.1 GCF_009806515.1 Geminicoccus flavidas
ACGGGGATGTACAGCCAGGTCATCAGATCTCCGAGGTTCGGGCCAAACTTGTCCTGGTCGACATAGCGCAGCCGGGCAGGACGGCCAGCCGCGCCGGAGCCATCGGGCGTGGCCGCAGGGATCGCCCGTGCCGGCGGGCTGCCCCGCTCGGTTGACCAATGCAGCGCCACTGCCTACCTGACCTGCCGGTCACCTCCCCCCTCATCCGAGCGATCCTGCATGGCCTTGCTGCCCATCCTGGAAGTCCCCGATCCGCGCCTGCGCCAGAAGGCGGCCCCGGTCCAAGGCATTGATTCGGAGGTGACTGCCCTGCTCGAGGACATGCTGGAGACGATGTACGCGGCACCGGGCATCGGGCTGGCGGCACCCCAGGTCGGCATCGGCCGGCGGATCGTGGTGCTGGACGTGAGCCCCAAGGAGGAGGAGCGCCGGCCGCTCCGGCTGATCAATCCGGAAGTGGTCGAAACCGGCGGCGAGGCGGTGGAGGCGGAGGAAGGCTGCCTCAGCCTGCCCAACCAGTATGCGCCGGTGAAGCGGCCGGAACGGGTCCGCGTCCGCTATCTGGACGAGCATGGCCAGGAGCGGGAGATCGATGCCGACGGGCTGCTGGCACGCTGCCTGCAGCACGAGATCGACCATCTGGACGGGGTGCTGTTCACCGACCATCTGAGCCGGCTCAAGCGCGAGATGCTCCTGAAGAAGCTCGACAAGCAGCGGCGGCAGCGTGCCAGCTGAGCGGGCGGCGGACGCACCGGCCACACCCTTGCGTGTCGTGGCGATGGGCTCAACCAGCTTCCTCCTGCCGAGCCTGGAGCGCCTGCTGGCCTCACCCGGCCACGAGGTGGTGGCGGTCTATACGAGGCCGCCGGCGGCGCGTGGGCGCGGCCAGCGCGAGCGGCGCACCGAGGTGCATGATCGGGCCCTGGAGCTGGGCATTCCGGTGGCGACGCCGGCGAGCTTCCGGGAGCCGGGAGCGGTGGAGGGCCTGGCGGCACTGGCCCCGGATGTGGTGGTGACCGCCGCCTATGGCCTGATCCTCCCGCCAACCGTGCTCGACGCGCCGCGGCTCGGCTGCGTCAACCTCCACGCCTCGCTCCTGCCGCGCTGGCGGGGTGCAGCACCGATCGAGCGGGCGATCCTGGCGGGCGACGAGGTGACCGGGGTCTGCCTGTTCCGCATGGAGCGGGGCCTCGACACAGGGCCGGTCTATGCGTCTGCAGAAGTGCAGATTGGGCCGGACACCACCGCGCCGGAGCTGCACGATGCGCTGGCCGTGCTGGCGGCCGACCTGCTGCTGCCGACCCTGGACGGCATCGCTCAGGGCAGCCTGATCCCTGTCCCGCAGCCGGACGAGGGCGTGACCTATGCGGCCAAGCTGGAGCGCGACGAGGGGAGGCTCGACTTTTGCCGCTCCGCCCTGGAGCTCCATCGCCAGGTGCGCGCCCTGGAGCCGCGGCCCGGAACGTTTGCCGTCCTGAACGGTGAGCGGATCGCGGTGCGGCAGGCGACGCCCCTGGACGGGCCGGCGGGAGAAGCGGTTCCGCCGGGCACAGTGGTGGCCGACCCCCTGGTGGTGGCCTGCGGGGAGGGCCTGCTGCGCCTGGACGTCGTGCAGCGGCCGGGCCGCCGGGCGCTGCCGGCGCCCGAGCTGCTGCGCGGCTGGCCCGTGCCGGCCGGCACCCGCTTCGACCCGGCCTGATGCCGCGCTACGCCCTGGTCCTGGAATATGACGGCCGGCCATTCGTCGGCTGGCAGCGCCAGGATAACGGCCCATCCGTGCAGGCAGCACTGGCCCTGGCGATCCAGCGGTTCTGCGGCGAAAGCCCGGATCTGGTGGCCGCCGGGCGCACCGATGCCGGAGTCCATGCCAGCGGCCAGGCCGTGCATTTGGACCTGGCGCGGACCGTAGACCCCGGCAGGATGCGCGACGCGCTGAACCATCACCTG
>NZ_WUJP01000791.1 GCF_009806515.1 Geminicoccus flavidas
CGCCCGGCACCGATCGTGGTCCTGGCGGCCCGCCCGGTCCCGGACGAGTTTCATGCCCGGTTCGACGCCACGGCCCGGGCCTACCGCTACCGGATCCTGACCCGGCGGGCACCGCCGGCCCTGGAGCGCGGCCTGGTCTGGCACCATCCGCAGCGGCTGAACGAGGCGCTGATGCACGATGCGGGCCAGCTTCTGGTCGGCCGCCACGACTTCACCAGCTTTCGCGCCACGGCCTGCCAGTCCCGCTCACCACTGAAGTCGATCGACCTGCTCCATGTCCGGCGGCAGGGCGAGCATGTCGATCTGCACATCCGCGCCCGCTCCTTTCTCCATCACCAGGTCCGCAACATCGTGGGCAGCCTCGCGCTGGTCGGTGCCGGCCGGCGGCCGGTCAACTGGATCGCCGAGGCGCTAGCGGCGCGCGACCGCAGCGCCGCCGGCCCGACCGCCCCGCCCGACGGGCTCTGCCTCGTCCAGGTCCGCTATCCCGGCTGGAGCAGCACGGAAGGCTGAACCAGCCGAGCAGCCGACGTGCCATCATCTGCACCTATTCCGGTGTACACTGCCTTACCTGACAGGACGATCGTGATGAGCCACGACATCTATGCCGGCTTGAGCCAGCTCGGCCAGCACAGCCCACCGCCGGTCTCGCCCGAGGCAGCGGTGCTGGAAACCGTCGCGAATCCACACGCTGGAACGCCCTATCTCGTGCGCTTCACCTGCCCGGAGTTCACGTCGCTCTGCCCGGTCACCGGCCAGCCGGACTTCGCCCACCTGGTGATCGACTACGTGCCGGACCAACTGCTGGTCGAGAGCAAGAGCCTGAAGCTCTACCTGCATGCGTTCCGCAACCACCCAGGCTTCCATGAGGCCTGCACGGTCGGGATCGGGCGGCGGCTGGTGGACGCGCTGGCACCACTCTGGCTGCGGATCGGCGGCTACTGGTACCCGCGGGGCGGCATCCCGATCGACGTGTTCTTCCAGACTGGGCCGGCGCCCGACGGCATCTGGGTTCCTGACCAGGGGGTGCCGACCTATCGTGGACGCGGCTGAATCCCTCTGCCACCTCCTGCCCGGCGCTTGACCTTTGCGGCCGAAGCGGCGATGCGGCAGCGGACCCGAGGGTTCGGGCCGGCTCAACCGTTGCTGACGGCAGGCATCTTGCGTCCCCTTCTGCTGCACATGCATGTTCCCCGCAGCTCGGGGTCCAGCCTGCACGCCTGGTTCGTGACGGCACTCGGCGCCAATGGAGTCGCCCAGGCGAGCAGTCCCGACGAGGTGGCGGCGGCCACCAGCGGCGGAGCCGTGCCGGCCGTGGTGAGCGGCCATTACCTGCACGGCGTCCACGAGCGGCTGGGGGGGCGGGACTATCGCTATGTCGTGCTGCTGCGCGACCCGGTCGAGCGGGTGCTCTCCCTGTTCCGCTACATCCGGGGCCTGCCCGGCCATTCGCGCCATGCCGACCTAGCGGGGCCGGGCATGACCATCCCGCGCTACTATGCCGAGGGCATTCCCGGGAGCTGGGCGCGCAACGGCATGGTCGGCCAGCTCGCCGGCAGCTATTCCGCCCTGACGCCCGAGGAGCGCCTGGCGCGCGCCACCGCCCATCTCCTGGACGAGCGGACGATCTTCGGCCTGGTCGATGACCCGCACCCGCTCCTGCGTGGAGCTGCCGAGATCCTGGGCCTGGCGGAGGTGCCGCCGTTGGCCAGGGTCAATCGATCCGCCCAGGTCGAGCCGGGCCAGGCGTTCGGCGGCGACGATGCCGACCTCGCCGCCATCGTCGAGCACAATCGGCTGGACATCGAGCTCTACCGCCGAGCGCAGGCGCATCTGGCCAAACCCCACCAGCCGGCTGCGATCGTCCAGTTGCCGCGTACGGCCGGCCGCCTGCTGCGCTGCGCCCTCGGCTGGCTGCGCTGACGCCGTTCGCTGCCCCCAGAGGTAGAGGCGGCGGATCCAGTGTACGGTTCCAGGACGCGGTGGTGCGGGTTGAATCTGGAGGCCGAGGGGCCGGCTTTTCAGGCGTCGCGGATCGCCTGAAACGGCGTTTGCCACCGCAGTGCCGCAAGGTGCCTGGCGAGCTTGCAGGCCCTGAAGAAGGCCCGGATGCCGCTGCAGGCAGTGGTGCAGAGCTCTGCGGCATGGTCCGGTGGCAGGAAGGGAAGTTGCTTCGGCGGATCGCGATGTAGTTCAGCCCGCGGTGAAGCGTGCGGGCTGAACCGTGAAGTCCTGCTGCGATGGCGCGCCCTCCTGCTCACGGAATAACGCACTACGAGACGTCGGGACCGCACGAGTACCGCGGCACGTGTTCGGCCGACTGGGAGGGAGCAGGGCGTCAGAACAGCCGATCGAGCAGCTGGTCCAGCAGGAGGGAGCTCAGGAAGTCGGCCAGCACGAAGCCGAACGCAACCCCACCGGTGGTGCGCAGGGCCGAGCGGACCACGAACCAGCCATAGACCATGGTCGCGGCGAACGCGATGAACTGCGGCATCCCCCTTGCGTCCGGCGGCAGCAGCGAGATCAGCAGGATCGCCGCTGCCAGGAATGCGCCCTGCAGCACCGAGGCCCAGTTGGCGGCGGTGACGAGCGGCACGTAGCGCGAGGTGAGCCCCAGCAGCCGGGTCAGCACCAGGGCCAGGAGCGGGAACATGGCGAAGCGGGCGAACAGCGAGACATACTCGCTGGTCCAGTCGATCTCGACCAGCCCGGTCTCATCGGAACGGCTCAGCACGAACAGCAGCAGGCCGTGCAGCGGCACCAGCCAGAAGACCGCCTGAAAGGAGCGCCAGAACCCGCCCACCGACAGGTCGAGCAACTCGATTCCCCGGGCATCGCCGCGGGCCAGGACGGAGGCGGCGGCAAAGCCGCGGACGGCGTCGGCGATCGCCACCGGGTCAGCCGCCGCTCTCTGCCTGGGCGAACCAGCGGTCCAGGATCGCCCGGTAGCAGCGGGCGAGCGAGTGGACGTCGTCCGTCCGCACCCGCTCGTCGACCTGATGCATGGTCTGACCGACCAGCCCCAGCTCGATCACCGGGCAGTAGTCCTTCACGAAGCGCGCGTCCGAGGTACCGCCGCTGGTGGAAGGCTCGGGCCGGATGCCGAACACTGTTTCGGCTGCCTCCGCCACCAATTCGGTGAACGGCCCGGGCCCCGTGAGGAACGCGTCGCCGCTCGAATGGAGCTCCAGCCGATAGCTGCCGCCGACCGAGTCGCAGTGCCGGCGCAGCCAGGCTTCCAGCCGGTCCCGGTCCTGCAGGTCGCTGTAGCGGATGTTGAAGCGTGCGGCAGCCCCGGCCGGGATGACGTTGCCGGCCGGGTTGCCGATGTCGATCGAGGTGACCTGGAGATTGGTCGGCTCGAAGAACTCGCTGCCGCCATCGATCGGCTCGGCCAGGATCGCGGAGAGCATCCGCACCAATCGGTGCGCCGGGTTGTCGGCGCGATGCGGATAGGCAGTATGGCCCTGCCGGCCCTCCACCACCAGCATCCCGTTGGCGGAGCCGCGCCGGCCGACCTTCATCGTGTCGCCATTGCGCTCCACCGAGGTCGGCTCGCCGACCAGGCAGGCGTCCGGGCGGTGGCCGTGCGCGTCCATCCATTGCAGCAAAGGCGCGGTGCCGTTGACCGCGGGGCCCTCCTCGTCGCCGGTGATCACGAAGGATACAGAACCCCTGGCCGGCCGGCCGTGCTCGGCGAGATAGCCCGCCACCGCGGCCAGGAAGCAGGCGACCCCGCTCTTCATGTCGGCGGCACCGCGGCCATAGAGCAGCCCGTCCACCACCTGGCCGCCGAACGGGTCGTGGGTCCAGGCCGAGGGATCGCCCGGCGGGACCACGTCGACATGGCCGGCGAACGCCAGATGCGGCCCGGATCCGCCGAGCCTTGCGAACAAGTTCTCGACTGGTGCCGTGCCCTCCGCCTGGAAGGCGATCCGCTCCACGGCGAAGCCTAGGGCCCCCAAGCGGGCCTGCAGGAGGTCCAGCGTGCCGCCCACCTCCGGTGTCACCGAGCGGCAGCGGATCAGTTCGGCGGTCAGCGCCACCGGGTCGATGCTGGCCATCAGTCGCGCAGCAGCTCGTTGATCGAGGTCTTGGAGCGCGTCTGTGCGTCCACCCGCTTGACGATCACCGCGCAGTAGAGGCCGGGCCCGGGCGAGCCGTCCGGCAAAGGCTTGCCGGGCATGGTGCCGGGCACCACCACCGAATAGGCCGGCACCCGGCCCTTGAACACCTCGCCCGTGGTGCGATCGACGATCCGGGTCGAGGCACCGAGATAGACGCCCATGGACAGGACCGAGCCGGTCTCGACCAGCACGCCCTCGGCCACTTCGGAACGCGCCCCGATGAAGCAATCGTCCTCGATGATCACCGGGCCGGCCTGGAGCGGCTCCAGCACGCCGCCGATCCCTGCCCCGCCGGAGATGTGGCAGTTCTTGCCGATCTGGGCGCAGGAGCCGACCGTGGCCCAGGTATCGATCATGGTGCCGCGGTCGACATAGGCGCCGAGATTGACGAAAGAGGGCATCAGCACGACGCCGGGTGCGACATAGGCGGAGCGGCGCACCACCGCGTTCGGCACTGCGCGGAAGCCCTGCGCCTCGAACCAGGCGGAATCCTTGCCCTGGAACTTGGAGGGGACCTTGTCCCACCAGCCCGAGCCGCCAGGGCCCCCGTTGATCCGGGTCATCGCGTTCAGGCGGAACGACAGGAGCACCGCCTTCTTCGCCCATTGGTGGACCTGCCACTGCCCGTCGATCTTCTCCGCGACGCGCAGCTTACCGGCATCCAGCAGATCCAGGGTCGCCTCGACGGCGTTGCGGTCGGTGCCGGTGGTGTGCGGGCCGATCTCGCCGGCACGTTCGAACGCATCCTCGACCTGGCGGCGCAGCGCCTCGATATCCATCGTCATTCCCATCCTCGCGAGCGCGGCCGTACACTAGTGGCGGCGGTTGCAGCGTCAATCCGGCCCTTGGGCGGGCCCGGATGCCCGCGGCGGGGCCGATGGTCAAACGTTCGGGAGGGGACGAGAGCGGTGACGCAAACGGTGCCGGGGCTGCCGGCGGAACTCGTGGCCGAGCTGCGCGCAGCACTCGACGACCAGGCCCTCCTGACCGAGCCCGAGCGCACGGCCCCCTACCTCACCGACTTCTGGCATCTGTCGACCGGATCCAGCCCGCTCGTGGCGCGCCCGGTCGATCCTGCCGGGGTGCAGGCAGTGTTGCGGGCCTGCCGCCGGCACCACGTGCCGGTCGTGGCCCAGTCCGGCAATACCGGCCTGGTCGGCGGCAACATCCCCG
>NZ_WUJP01000792.1 GCF_009806515.1 Geminicoccus flavidas
ACGGCAGCGGCCGCCAGCTGGTCCTGAACCTGGAGCGGCTGAACCGGATCCGCAGCGTATCGCCGTCGGGCGATCATCTGGTCGCCGAGGCCGGCTGCGTGCTGGCCGAGGTGCAGGCGGCGGCCGAGCGGATCGACCGACTGTTCCCGCTCTCGCTGGGTGCGGAGGGCAGCTGCCGGATCGGCGGCAATGTCGCGACCAATGCCGGGGGCATCAACGTGCTCCGCTACGGCATGACGCGGCGCCTGGTCCTGGGCCTGGAGGTCGTGCTGGCCGACGGCACGCTCTGGAACGGCCTGCGCGCACTGCCCAAGGACAATACCGGCTACGACCTGAAGCAGGTCTTCATCGGCTCGGAAGGCACGCTCGGGATCGTGACGGCGGCCACGCTGGCGCTCTCGCCGCGGCCGCGGGAACGCCATGACCTGTGGCTGGCGGTGGCCACGCCGGCTGCGGGCATAGAACTGCTCCAACTGTTCCGCAGCCGGCTGGGCGACACGATCTCGGCCTTCGAGCTGATCGCCGATGCCGGGGTGGCAGCCGCCGAGGCGGCGTTCGGCATCCGGCTGGTCGAGGGACGCCATCCCTGGCACGTGCTGGCGACCGTGGCCTGGAGCTTTCCCGACGGGCTGATGGCGCATGTGGAGGCAGTGCTCGAGGCGGCGATGGAGCAGGGCCTGGTGCTGGACGGCACGATCGCCCAGAACGACGCGCAGCGCGCCCAGATGTGGCAGGTCCGCGAGGGGCAGTCCGAGGCCATGACCCGGACGGGCTCGGTCTGGCGCTCCGACGTGGCGGTCGCGAGCGACCGGATCCCGGAACTGATCGAGCGCTGCGAGGAGATCCTGCCGCGGGTGCGGCCAGGCATCGTCCTGTTCCCGTTCGGCCACCTGGGCGACGGCAACCTCCACGTGAACGTGCTGGCAAGAGCACCGGACCGGCTCGAGTCCGAGGACCGCGCGAGGCTGCAAGACGCGCTGTTCGACATCGTCGCCGCCATGGACGGCTCGTTCTCGGCCGAGCACGGCATCGGGCGCTGGAAGCGCCAGGCGCTGGACCGGCTGAAGGACCCGGTCGAGCGGCAACTGATGGCGCGCCTCAAGCACGCCCTGGATCCGGACGGCATCCTCAATCCTGGCGTCATCGCTGATCCGGAGCTTGCGCCATGACCAGGTTCGAGGTGATCCAGGCCAACATCACGATGCTCGACGTGGACGCGATCGTGAACGCGGCGAACGGGCAGCTCCTGCCGGGCGGCGGGGTGTGCGGCGCCATCCACCGCGTGGCTGGGCCCGAGCTGGCGAAGGCCTGCGCCAGCCTGACCCCCTGCCCCACTGGCGAGGTCCGCGCGACGCCGGGCTTCCAGCTGCCGGCACGGTTCGTGATCCATGCGGTGGGCCCGGTCTGGCAGGGCGGTGCGGCCGGTGAGGACAGGCAGCTCGCCGCGTGCTATCGCGGCGCCATTGCCGAGGCGGCGCGGCTGGGTGCGGCGTCGATCGCCTTTCCTGCGATCTCGACCGGCATCTACGGCTATCCGCCGGATCAGGCAGCCCAAGTGGCGGTGGCGGCCGCGCGCGAGGCGGCCCATCGCCATCCCGCGGTGGAGCGAGTCGTGTTCGCCTGCTTTGGCGAGGACAGTGCCCGGCTGCACCGCGAAGCCCTGGAGGTCCTCCATTGATCCCGTTCCGTGCACCCGTCGAGGCACAGATCCTTACCCTCCAGGCGGTGACCAGCGGCGCCGGCCGGGTTGGGCTGGACGATGAACTTGTCGAGCAGATCCTGCGCGAGGGCGGCCGGTTCGCCGAGAACGTGCTGGCACCGCTCAACCAGACAGGCGACCGGGAGGGCACCAGGCTCGACAACGGGATAGTGCGCACCGCCAGTGGCTTTGCCGATGCTTGGCGGCAGTTCGGCGAGGCGGGCTGGCTGGGCCTGCCGTTTCCGGAGCAGTACGGTGGCCAGGGCCTACCCTGGTCGGTCGCAACCGCGCTGGCCGACAGCTTCAATGCCGCGAACCTCACCTGGTACCTGGCGCCTTTGCTCACCCAGGGGGCCATCGAGGCGATCCTGCACCATGCCTCCGACGAGCTGAAGGAGCGCTATCTCCACGACATGGTGAGCGGCCAGGCGAGCGGTGCCATGTGCCTGACCGAGCCGCAGGCGGGCTCCGACCTCGGCACGCTGCGCGCCAAAGCCGAACCTGCGGGCGACGGCAGCTACCGGATCACCGGGCAGAAGATCTTCATCACCTTCGGCGACCACGACTATGTCGACCAGGTGGTGCACCTGGTCCTGGCCCGGCTGCCCGAGGCACCCGCCGGCAGCCGCGGCATCTCCCTGTTCCTGGTGCCGAAGCTCCTGCCGGACGGCAGCCGCAACGACTGGCGGGTCGCCGGCCTGGAGCACAAGCTGGGCATCCACGGCTCGCCCACCTGCGTGATCGCCTATGGTGACGGCGGCGGTGCGGTCGGCTGGATGGTCGGCCCGCCCCATGGCGGCCTGCGCTGCATGTTCACCATGATGAACAATGCCCGGCTGAATGTTGGCGTGGAGGGCCTGGGCGTCATGGAGATGGCGACCCAGGCGGCGCTGGCCTACGCGGCGGAGCGCCGCCAGGGCCGGCGCGGCGGCGAGACCGTCACGATCGACCAGCACCCGGACGTCGCCCTGACGCTTGCCCGGATGCAGGCGACCACCGCCGCCGCGCGGGGCATCTGCTACCTCACGGCCTCCGCCCTGGATCAGGGGGACGAGGCGCTGGCCGGCCTGCTCACACCGGTCGCCAAGGCCTGGTGCACCGACCGGGCGCTGGAGATCGCCTCCGATGCGATCCAGGTCCATGGCGGCATGGGCTATATTGAGGAGACCGGGGTCGCCCAGCTTTATCGCGACGCCCGGATCCTGCCGATCTACGAGGGCACCAACGGCATCCAGGCACAGGACCTGGTGGCCCGCAAGCTGCCGCTGGAGGAAGGGCAAATCACGGAGCGGCTGTTCGCGCGGATCGAAGCGCGGCTGCCGGAGCTGCCGCACGGTGCGGAACTGGCACCGGCCCTGGCCACGGTACGGGCTGCCACGTCTCATCTCCTCCAGGCTTCCGCCGACGACCAGGCGGCGGGTGCCACCGCGTACCTGCGGCTGCTGGGCGATCTGGCGGGCGGCTGGCTGCTCTGCGAATGCGCCGCGCGCTCGGCAGACCATCGACGCCTCGCCGGCTACTGGGTGCGGCGGGTCCTGTCCCATGCCCCGGCACTGCGCGCAGCGGTGGAGGCCGGCGCTCGCGACATCGCATGACCTACGCGGTCGCCTGTGCGCCCGGCCCCGATCGGGCGCCGGCGCACCGTCAGGCGCACGGTGCCCAGGGCGGCGGCCTCCGGAACAGCCGGTTCATCCGCCCCGATCCGCCAGTTCGGCCAGAAGCGCTCAGTCCGAGCGAGGCCGCGTCTCGTGGCTCTGCTGCAGCTTTCCGTCCGCCCAGACGTAGCGCAGCCAGCAGGTCCGGTCCGCCGGCAGGTCGGGGCACTGCTCGTCGCTGACCCAGATCGACGCTTCCAGCCCGTCCGCCTGCTGCGCCAGGCTCGGCGCCCCGCCGGTCGTGGTGACCGGACGGAACCCTGCGGAGGACAGCGCCAGATCGATCCGGCACCCGGAATTGGCGCAGAAGGCCGTGGCGGCACCCGCGCATTCCAGCGCTGCCGTGTCGAGCAGGTAGTCCAGGCTGCCGTCACGGTCGAGATCGCCGGCCAGCACGGACGGGCGGTCGTCCGGGTCGAACCGGCCACCCAGGCTCCGGCACTGCTCGGCATAGTCGATCGCCGCCACGGGTGAGGGCAGCTCCGCCGGTGCTGCCTGGCTGCTGGCGACGGCGGCGATATCCTGGCGCAGGCGATCCTTCAGCGTGGCGATGCGCGTGCGGTACGCCTCGTCCAGGCAGTCCCGGTCGTCGCCACAGGCGGCGCGCTCCTGCAGGAACGCTTCCGCCTCGTCCTGGCGGGCACCGCTGGCGCCCATCAGCAGCGGCAGCTCGTGATAGGCGAACCACAGGCCGCCCATCTCGCTGTCCAGGGCGGAAAGACCGGGGTCCGCGCAGACCGCCCGCTCGTCGGCCTGTGCCGCACGGGCGCAATCGAAGCTGGCCGCCTGCGCTGCCGGTATCAGCAGCATTCCGGCTATCAGCAGTGGCCCCGCCCAGAGAACTGCGTGCCCGGTCATCGTTCGATCCCTCCTTGTCCAGCGACCTATGGAACACGCGCGGCAAAATCCGGGCAGGTCAATGCGGCCAGGTTACTGGCGCCCAGGTCGGGGCCGGCTTTACGCTCAGCTGGCACGCGGGTGCAGGTGCACCCTCACCTCTTCAGTCCCCGTCGGGCGGTGCAGCAGGGCCCGGTAGAACGCATCGCGGCTTGGCAGCACCTCCACCTGCCGCTCGCTGCCGTCCCGGGCGATGACCCGCAGGCGCATGGGCCGGGGCCTAGGCAGGGCGCCCGGTATCCGGCGCAGGAACAGGAGCGGCAGGAACAGGCAGGGCCAGCTGGCCAGGGCGGCCAGCTGGCCGAGTTCGAGCAGGAGCAGGAGCAGGAGCAGGTCGGGCATCAGTGCCTCCAGAGGCTAGACCGACTCCTGCCACGCCCTGGTAAAGAAACTGTTAACGCTCAGTCCCGCCGGGTCACCCGGCGGTGGCGCCGGTCCAGATGGCGCTCGACCTCGGCCAGATCGATGCCCTGGCCGGCCAGCCGCGCCAGGGTGAAGTAGATCACGTCGGCGGCCTCGTGGACGATGTGGTCGTGCTGGCTGGCCTCGATCAGCTCCTCGCACTCCTCGCGCAGCTTGGCCGCGAGCATCGCGGGATCCTCGAACAAGCGCGCGGTGTAGCTGCCGGGCGGCGGGTTCTCGCGCCGGCTCTGCAGGAGGCGCGAGAGGGCACCCAACCCGCCATCCGGGCCGAAGCAGGTCCGGCAGCCGAGATGGCAGAAGCCCGGGCCGTGCTGGCGGACGGTGAAGCGCAGCGCGTCGCGGTCGCAGTCCGGCGTGATCGCCAGCAATTCCTGGACGTCGCCCGAGCTCTCGCCCTTGCGCCAGAGTGCCCCGCGCGAGCGCGACCAGTAGATGCCGCGCCGCTCGGCCACGGCGTGCCGGATCGACTCTCTCGACGAATAGACCAGGCCCAGCGCCACGCCGCGCTCGTCCGCGACCACGGTCGGGATCAGGCCGTCCTGTCGGTCGGAGACCAGCGGGGCGGCGATCGCGTCCCCTAAGTCCATGCGCCCGGAATAGAGCGCCATGCCGACCTGGGCATCGGCACCGATCCGGTCGAGCTCGGCCAGCTCCTCGGTCGTGGTCACCCCGCCGGCGATCGTCACCTTGCCAGGTGCCGCTGCCGCGACGATGGCTTTTGCGAATTCGAGGTCGGTACCCTCCATCCGGCCCTCGCGCTCGACGAAGGTCACCAGGAAGCCGCCGACATGCTCCTTGAGCTGGGCGATCCGGTCGATGACCGTGGCACCGGTGGCCTTGGTCCAGCCCTCCACCACCACTTCGCCGTGCCGCGCGTCCAGGGCCGCGATCAGCCGGTCCTTCGGCAGTTGGCCGAGCAGCTCCGGCGTGGCCGCCGTGCCGAGGATGATCTTCGCGGCACCCTTGTTCAGCCAGTGCAGAGCACGCTCGACCGAGCGGATGCCGCCGCCCACCCGGACGTCGCCCATGGCGATCAGCCGCTCGATCACCGCGTCGTTATCGCCCTTGGACAAGGCCCGGTCGAGGTCGATCACCGCCACGTCGCCGGCCAGGCGGAAACGCTCCATGATCGGAGCCGGATCGCCCGCGTCGATCACCTGCTGCTCGCCGCCGATCAGCTGGACGGCATGACCGCCCTTGAGGTCGATCGAGGGAACGATCATTGCCGCACCACCACGCCCTTGCCGGCCAGATAGGTCTTCACGTCGCCCACCGTCGTGTCGCCATCATGGAAGATCGAGGCGGCCAGCACCGCGTCCGCGCCGGCCTCGAACGCTTCGGCGATATGCTCGGCGGAGTTCGCCCCGCCGCTCGCGATCACCGGGACATGGACGGCGCCCGCCACGGCACCGGTCAGCTCCAGGTCGTAGCCCGAGCGGGTACCGTCCCGGTCCCAGGAGGTGAGCAGGATCTCGCCGGCCCCCAGCTCCTGCGCCTCTCTCGCCCAGGCGAGCACGTCCTTGCCGGTGCCCTGCCGCCCGCCCTTGACCAGCACCTCGAAGCGGTCGCCATCCCGCTTCGCGTCGATCGCCAGCACGCAGCACTGGGCACCGAAGCGCTCCGAGATCTCACGGATCAGCTCTGGCCGTTCCACCGCCGCGGTGTTGACGCTGACCTTGTCGGCACCCGCCTCCAGCAGGGCCGCCGCATCCTCGGCGTTGCGCACGCCGCCGCCGATGGTGAGCGGGATGGAGAGGACGGCGCGTACCCGGCGCACGGTCTCGTGCTGGTGGCCGCGCCCTTCCGGGGTGGCCGCCACGTCCAGGATCACGATCTCGTCGGCACCCTGCGCCTCGTAGAGGGCGGCGCGCTCCGCTGGATCGCCGGCATCGCGCAGCCCCTGGAAGCGAACCCCCTTCACGACCCGGCCGTCCGCCACGTCGAGGCAGGGGATGATGCGCTTGGTGAGCATGCTCAGCGCTCCAGGAAGCGGGCCAGGAGCTCCTGGCCATAGGTGCCGGACAGCTCGGGATGGAACTGGCAGGACAGGAGGTTGCCCATCTCCAGCCCGGCGACGAACAGCCCGTCATGCTCAGCCAGCGCCACGCTGCAGCCCGGTGCCGCGAGCGCCCGGTAGCTGTTGGCGAAATAGGCGTAGCCGTCCTGGAGCAAAGTGCAGTCCGGCTCTGCCTCGACCCGGTTCCAGCCGAACTGCGGGACTCGCACCTCGTCCGAGAACCGGCCGACATGGGCGTCGATCACCGCCAAGCCACGGATGCCCGGGCTTTCCTCCGAGCTCTTGAACAGGAGCTGGTGGCCAACACAGATGCAGATGGTCGGCCGGTCCGCCTCGATCCGGCGCTGGAGCGCCCGGTCCAGCCCCTTGTCGGCGAGCGCCCGCATCGCCGGGCCGAACGCGCCCACGCCCGGCAGCATGACGTGGCTGGCCGTCTCCACCGCGGCCGGATCGTCTGCCAGCACCGGGTCCGCGCCCAGGCGGCGCCAAGCAGCACGCACCGAGGCGATGTTGGCGACACCAGTCGGGACGATCACGACCTGGCGGGTCATAGGCTGCCCTTCGTGCTCGGGATCTCGGCGCTGCCGGTCCGGGCAACTGCCCGGCGTAGTGCGATCGCCAGCGCCTTGAACGCGGCCTCCGCCTTGTGATGGTCGTTGTCGCCGTGCAGCACGTCGACATGCAGCGCCATCCGGCCGGTCATTGCCAGCGACTGGAAGAAATGGGTCAGGTTCTCGGTGGCGACGTCGCCGATCACCTCGCGCACGAACGGGATGTCGACCCGGGCAAACGGCCGCCCGGACAGGTCGACCACGACGCGGGCCAGCGCCTCGTCGAGCGGCGCATAGGCATGGGCGAAGCGCTCGATGCCGCGGCGCTCGCCGAGCGCCTGGTCGATGGCCGCCCCCAGGGCCAAGCTCGTGTCCTCGACCGTGTGGTGGTCGTCCACGTCGAGGTCACCCGTCACCTGCAGGTCCAGGTCGAGGCGTCCGTGCCTGGCGAGGGCCGTCAGCATGTGGTCGAGAAAGCCGATCCCGGTCTGCACCGCGATCTGGCCGGACCCGTCCAGGTTCAGGGCCAGCCGGATCTCGGTCTCGCTGGTGGCACGCTCGACGGTGACGATGCGTGGCTCGGTCAAGGCTTGGCTCCGTGCTCGGTCACGACGATCGGAAGATGGGTGCTCAAGGCACGATCTGCGCGATGTCGGACACCACGATGTCCGTGCCGCCCGCCGACTTGATCCGGGCGATGAGCGTGGGCAGCCCGTCGCGCGGCACCGCCGCCTTGACCGCGAAGCCGGTGCCGGCATGGAGCGGCGACACGGTCGGGTAACGCATGCTGGGCAGGATGCCGACCAGCGTCTCCAGGCAATCCGGCGGGACGTTGATCTCGAGCATCACCCGCTTGCGCGCGTCCAGCACCGAGCGGACCAGCAGCACCAGATGCTCGATCACCTCGCGCTTGGCCGGGTCGTCCAGGCTCCCCGGATGCGCATACATCCGGGTCGAGCTGCGCAGGAGCTCGGCGAAGATCATCAGGCCATTGGCCTTGAGCGTGGCGCCGGTCGAGGTGTTGTCGACGATGCAGTCGGCATCCTCGGGCGGGAACACCTCGGTGGCGCCATAGGTGCGCACCACCCGGCCCTCCAGGACCTCACGCTCCAGCCAGCGGCGGGTCAGCCGCTCATACTCGGTCGCGACCAGGAAGGGGCCGGGCCGCGGCCGGCCGTCCTGCAGGAAGGACGGCTCGCAGGCGCCCACGATCCGGACCGGGTCCAGGCCGGTGTCGAGCAGCTCGACCAGCTCGACTTCCTTCTCCGCCACCCAGTCCGCCCCGGCGAAGCCGACGTCGCGGGAGCCGACATGGAGCATCTCGACGATGTTCTGCGGCTTGAGCAGCTTGGTCTCGAAGCCCGGCAGCGACAGGGTCGGCCGGTAGCCGCGCCTGTCGAAGGTCAGTCGGATGCCGGCATCGCCCAGAAGCTTGAGGACATTGTCCTGCATCCGGCCCTTGGGCAGGGCCAGATGGACGACGGCAGCACTGGCGGCAGGTTGGTCGGTCTGGTCGGACAAGATGAGCGATCCGGAAAATGCTGGGCCCGCATCATGGCGAGCGCGCACGGCTATAGACGCTTAGCCCCTGCCTGCGCAAACACCGGGGCGAGGCAGGAGCGCTTTGGGCGAGGAAACGAGATGGCGAACCCCCGACTTGGGCGTTGGACCGCCCTGGCCGCGGCCGTGGCGGTGCTGGCCGGCTGTGCCCGGATGCCCGAGTTCGCGCTGTTCGACGAGCAGGCGCCGGAGGAGGCCGCCGAGCTGCCCACGCCCGGCGACAACCCGGCTGCCGCCGCTTGCGTGCTGATCGACACCGACATGGCCCTGGACGATGCCAGGGCAATCGCGGCGATGCTGCCGACCGGCAAGGTGCGGGCGATCGTCACGACCGGCGGGGTCAGCCGCCCGGAGAACGGCGCCAGTGCCGCCGCGGTGCTGGCGGCACTCAGCCGCAAGGACGTGCGCGTCCTGGTCGGCAAGCCCTCGCCGGCCCCGACCAGTCCCGACTGGCTGCCGGCCTCCCGGCAGAGCGCCGAACGACTGGGCTATTTCCTCGCGACCACCGTGCCGCTGGGCCCGCCCGAGACCTTCCTCGCCGAGGAGGTGCGCCAGGCGATGCGCGGCTGCCAGACGATCGACGTGCTGATGCTGGCGCCGTGGAGCTCGTTCGCCACCTATCGGCCGCAGCTCGGCACAAGGCTGCGGCGAATCATCGTCCAGGGCGTGCCGCCCACCGCTGCGGCCCCGCTCGGCTTCAGCTGCAGCTATGACCGCGCCGCCTGTCAGTCGGTGCTGGAGGGCGGCCTGGTCGAGATCATGACCTGGGTCGCCCTGCCGGAGCATGCCGACGACAGCTTCGTGCCGCGGCCGGACATGTTCAACGGGCTGGCCGCCACCGGCCTACCCGGCGCGATCAAGGCGATGATGCAGATCAACCCCTCGGCGGTGACCGAGGGCTATCTCTGGGACGACACCGCGGCGCTCTACTGGCTCTATCCCGACCTGTTCGGCGAGCGCGGCGCCCATGTCGAGCCGGTCGTCCCGGCCGCGACCCTGAAGGAGCACTGGCGCTACGCGGTGAACGAGGCGATCGAGCGGCAGTACTGAGGCCGGATACCCGGCCGCACGACCGGATGGACGGGCGGCGGGGGCCTCGTGCCGGCCGGAGGACGGTGCTGCCTCGGGTGCCGCCCTTCGGGCATGTCTATCCCTGGCAGCTGCGGTTGCTTCGCCCGTGTTTCTCGCCTCTGGACCATCGGAAGGTTCCAAAGGTGCCGGCTTCCCTGCAAGAGCGCCTGTCAGGCCTGCCGGAGCACCGTGGTCTGGTGGGAAGATCGTACATCGCCTGGGAGCCGCTGGCGCCCGGCCGCCATGGAGATGCGGGCGTTCAGTGGGCACGCCGCCGAACGCGACGATCCACACCCAATGCCCAACCCCACGGTCGTGTGCGTTCAGCAGTCGGCAAGGGCATGAGGCGGGTTCAGCCTCCGGGCGCTCGTGCGTTCTGGCAAGCGCGGTCGCAACGTCTGATCTTCAGCGGCGGCTCGGCCGATGAACTCGCCTGGACATCTGCCCTGCCCCACTGGATGGACCGGCGATGCCGCACTGCCTGGGCGGACCGTGGATGATCCCGGGACGGAGCACTTCGCACCGCCTCGGGCCCCGGCACATCCGCCGCTTCGGCATCGCCATGATCTGGAGGCGATGCCGGTCGGAGCCCGGCCAGACCGGCGATCAACCGCATGACCGCAGGGCGTCCATCGGCGAGGTCGCCCCCAAGGCAGGGGGGCATGCTGCCGGTGCGCGCACGGGCACGCCGGAGGGTAGCTCGGGTCAGCGATAAGCGTTGTGGTTGCGCATGAACCGCTGCCAGTTCTGCGTGAAATCCAGGTCGGGAAGCTCCTGGTCGATGCAGGAGGCGCTCGCTCTGTCGATGTAGAGCAGCGCGTCCTTGCGCTCGATCGTCAGGTCCACCGAGACCGTGATCTGATAGCGCCCGTCGCCCCAGCCGATGATGTACCCCGTGCGGTCTGACATCCAGGCCACGCCCTCGCAGCCGTAGAACTCTGTGAAGCCGCCGCGTACGCAGTACAGGGGATTCCTCGCCACCAGGTCCTCGACGTAGGGCGCAGACCTGACGGTTGCGACGTTCCAGGGATGGCCCACCACGATGCCGTGCACGCTAACCGTGGAGCACTCGGCCGGGTCCGGGCCGCCTCTGCCTCCTGCTGCAGCTTCTCAGCCCGGTCCTTCTCGTCCCGGATGCGCCGATAGGCCTTCTCCTCGAGCGACGTGAACTTCGTGCAACCTGCTGCGGCGGAAGGGACATCCTGCTCCGTCTTCGCCCGGTCGAATGCCTGCTCGCACGCGGCCAGATCATGGCTTCTCAATTTCCCCGTCCAGCCGCTGCAACATGCCGGATTCCGCCCAGGCGTGCATGACCATTCCCGGTCGCGCGCTGAACAGGTAGCCGAGCGCATAGCTATCCTTGATCCGATAGATCTTGGAGGCGTGCGGCTTGACGTGCCCTGATAGAAGAGTTTGTCCGGCCAGATCTCGCGCCCATCCCGCGCGACCACCAGCATCTCTTCGCAAGAGGGAGGTCTCCGGCCGGAAGCTCGCCCAGCGGCCGTTCCGCTGCGCGAGGCAGAGCTTGGTCAGGTCATAGCCCGGCTGAGGTTGGTCGGCCGTTCGCCAGGATGGCTCGCCAGCCTCCGCGGTCGAGGGAACGGACAGGCAGGCGGCAGCGACCAGGACAACGGCAAGAAGGATTGACCAACGCACGGTGAGCACGTCGAACCTCCTTGACTGTGCGCCCGCTCCGCGTCCCGAAGCCCGGATCCTGCGGAGCGGTTGCGATTGCCTGCCGCCCGCGCCGCCCGGACCTGGGTGGCCGCCGTACTGGTAGCCATGGCGGTATCCTGGAAGACGAGGTTGCGGGGGCTTTGCCGCGTTCGGCCGGATC
>NZ_WUJP01000771.1 GCF_009806515.1 Geminicoccus flavidas
CGCTTCCGTCAGCCCTTCGGATAGTTCGACGGGAACATCGCCCGCCTGGCCTCTTCGTCCATCTCCTGCTTGAACGCGTGGCCCTGGCCGATCGCGCGGGCACGCTGGGCGGCCGGGCGGGCGTCGATCGAGCGGAACCAGCGCCCCAGCTCCGGGAACGGCGCCAGCGGGTCACCGCCATCTTCCGGCGGCAGGGCAAAGTCGGCCCGCACCAGCCAGCCCCATGCGGCCATGTCGACGATCGTGTAGTCGTCGCCCAGCACGAACGGGCGCCCCCGCAGCTGGCCATCCAGCACCCGGTAGTGCCGCTCCACCTCGCGGCGGTAGCGGTTGATGGCGTAGGGGATGGGCTCGGGCGCGAACTTCTGGAAATGCACCGATTGGCCGGAGAATGGGCTCAGGCCCGTGGCGACGAACATCAGCCAGGACAGAAGCTGCGGGCGATCCTCGGGCGCGCCT
>NZ_WUJP01000772.1 GCF_009806515.1 Geminicoccus flavidas
ATGAACCGCCCGGTCTTCTCGGCGAGATAGAGCAGGATCGCGTTGGAATCGAACACGGTGGCGGGCCGGCCGCCGGGCCCCTGCTCGTCGATGATCACCGGCACCTTGCCGTTCGGATTGATCCGGCGGAACGCCGGCTCGTGCTGTTCGCCGCGGCGCGGATCGAGCGGCACCTTCGTGTAGGGCAGCCCCGCCTCCTCCAGGAACAGCGCCACCTTGAGCGGGTTGGGCGAGGCGTTGAAGTAGAACCGGATCACCTGGGATCGTCTCCTGCCTTGGTCAGCGCTGCCTGCGTACTAGGCCCCTCCGCCACCTCGCCCGACGGTGCGGGGGCGAAGAAGCAGCTCATGTTGCCGCCGGAATAGTCGTCGATCGCCGGCTGGAAGTCAGGGTCCCACTCCGCCAGGATCCGGGTGAGCGCCTGTGCCTCCGGCCGCTCCGGGAAGCGCGCCCGGTAGGGTTCGACCCAGGCCATGTAGTGGCGGCCATGGCCGCGGGTCTGCAGGAAGGTCAGGTCCTGGTCACGCCAGTCGGCATCGGTTCGGGAGTTGGCGTCCTCCCGCGCATAGGGCTCGACCAGGGCAGGGTCGCGGATCGCCGCCACCAGGAAGCCGATGGCGTCATGCAGGCTCAGGCCATCCACCTCGCGGGCATAGAGATCCACCCCCTGCACCGCGGCGATCTCGGCGATTGTCACGAGCGAGGCGATCGCATGACGCTGGTACCACAGCGCCCTGGCACCCCGGCGGGTCTCAAGCGGCAGGGAACCGTCCGGCCGGAGCTCGGCCAGGGCGTCCATATAGGCGTCCACGCCTTGGTCGAACGCCTCCTGGTTGCCGACCAGCGCGCCCCAGGCCATGTCGACGCTGGCGTTCAGGTAGTGATGGTTGTTGCGCGCCGTGGTCTGGTCCGGGGCCGGCGCCATCTGCCGACGCATCTGCATGAGCTCGGATAGCCAGCGCTCGATCCGCCCGACCTTCTCGCGGTCCATGCCCGGGTCGGACTTGAGCGCGGCGAACGAGACGATCACCGGCAGCACGGTGCGGTTGACGGCATAGAGCTCGTTGCTGGTCTCATCCACCTTGGTGAGTGCGCGGCCATTGGCCCAGCGGTTCATCACCCGCGCCACTGCGCGCCCCGCCGCGCGGTCATGGGTCGCGACCGTCCAGGCCGTGGCGCGCATCACCTCCATGGCGAACGGCTCGGCCGACTGGCCGCGTTCGCTGCCGGGCGCTTTCGGCCGGGTGATCGCCTTGAAGCTCTGCCACTCCTCGCTGGGCGGGCCGCACAGGAAGCTGCGATCGGCCTCCGTCATGGCGGCCAGCTCCTGGTAGCGCGCTTCGGGGTCGAACAGCACCACGCCCGGCCGGGTCAGCCGGCTCGGCTCCACGAGCTGCCAGGACAGGCCGTCGCGGCCGGGGTCACACCCGGCCAGTCCCAGCAGCGCAAGGCTTGGAACCGCCATGCGCCCGAACCACTTGTCCGACAGTTTCATCGATGCCATCAGGTCGATCGCGGGTGTTGTCCCTATCGCAAGTGAGTGGAGGTCTGTCGACGATGATCCACCGGCGCGGGCTGCTGATCGGGGCGCTTGCCATGATATCGCTGCCCAGGCTCGGCATGGCTGCCACCAGCGGGGTCGAGGATTTCCGCCTGGGCGTCAACTGGGGCGGCATGCATGTCGCCGACGTGGCGCTGGGCTTCCGCCCGCAAGGGGACGCCATCGACGGCAGCATGGGCATCACCAGCCGGGGCATGGCCTCGCTGCTCACCTCCTATGGCGGCGAGATGCGCGCCACCTCGCGCGAGCGCGCGGGCGAGTTGCGCTCCGGCCACTACCGGGCGCACTACTCTAGCCGGCGCTACACCCGCGACATCGAGATCCGCTACGACGAGGCGGGTGACCCGGCCGAGGTGCAGGTGCTCAAGCGAGGCGAGCCGCAGACCGTCGACATTCCGCGGGACATGTGGGCCGGCACGGTCGATCCGCTCACCGGGATCCTGCGGGTGCGGCGCTGGATGGTGGCGGACGACCGGCCCGAGCGCCTGGTGGTGCCGATCTTCGACGGTCGCGCCCGCTACGACATCGAGGCGAGCGCCCTGACGCCGGCCGCCGGCGCCGCGCGCGCCAGGATCGTGGTCAATCCCCTGGCCTCGTCCAGCCGCTCGTCCTGGCTGGAGGGCTGGGAGAATGACGACGGCCGCTGGATCGAGGCCAAGGTCACCAACGACCCGCGCGCCGTGCCGCTCCTGATCGAGACCCAGGACGGCGGCACCGCCTCCTCGGTCCAGCTGGACAAGGACTGCTCCAACGCCACGAGCTGCAGTTGAACGGCAAAAGGACGCGCCCTGAACCGGGCGCGGCCTTCTTGTCCGGCCGGGTGGCGTGATCCGGCTCAGGAGGCCTTGGCGACCGCCTTTTCCTCGAAGAGCTGGGTGAGCTCGCCCGACTGGTACATCTCGCGGACGATGTCGCAGCCGCCGACCAGCTCGCCGTCGACATAGAGCTGCGGGAAGGTCGGCCAGTTGCTGAACTCCTTCAGCCCCTGGCGCAGCTCGGCATCGTCCAGCACGTTGTAGCTTTGGAACTTCACGCCGGTCTGGGAAAGGATCTGCACCACCGCGGCGGAGAACCCGCACATCGGGAAGACCGGCGTGCCCTTCATGTAGAGCACCACCGGGTCGCTGGTGACCTGGGTGCGGATCTTCTCGTTGATATCGCTCATCTCGACCGTACTCCGGGGCTCGTCAGGACGCAGGGGCGGAGGTGGACAGGGCCAGGGCATGCAGCTCGCCGCCCATCCGGCCACCCAGGGCCGCATAGACCATCTGGTGCTGCTGGATGCGCGACTTGCCGCGGAACGCCTCGGACACGATGACCGCGCGATAATGGTCGCCGTCACCGGCCAGGTCGTCGATCCTGACGGTGGCGTCGGGAAAGCTCTCCTTGAGCATGCGCTCGAGATCGTCCTTGGCGACTGGCATCGAAGCTCCTCTGTCAGGCGGCGACGGCGTCCTCGCCCATGTAGCCCGGGAGCCAGGTCTCATGGGCACGCCGCAGCTCTTCGACCGATATGGGGGGCAGGTCCTTGACCTGCAACGCGTCGCCCCCAACCCGGCCGATCTCCCGCGCGATCACCCCGTCGCGCGCGGCATCGGCCAGCAGGTCCTTGAGCGCTGCCGGCTCCACCGCCAGCACGTAGCGGCCCTGCTCCTCGCCGAACAGCCAGCCGACCGCGGCCAGGCCCTGCGGGATGCGCAGTTCGGCACCCTTGCCGGACGCCAGGCACATCTCGGCCACCGCGATCGCGAGGCCGCCATCGCTCACGTCATGACAGGCCTGCACCGTGCCGCCCTGGATCTGCTGGAGCACGAACGCGCCGTTGCGCTGCTCGTGGGCTAGGTCGACCGGCGGCGGCGCCCCCTCCTCGCGGCCCATGATCTCGCGCAGCCACAAGGAGGCGCCCATCCAGCCATAGGTCTCGCCCACCAGGACCAGGACCTGGTCGTCCGCCGTGGGGGCGATGCCCACCACCCGGTCCAGGTTCTCGATCAGCCCGATGCCGCCAATATTGGGCGTGGGCTGGATCGCCCTGCCGTCGGTCTCGTTGTAGAGCGACACGTTGCCCGACACGACCGGGAAGTCGAGCGCCCGGCAGGCCTCGGCCATGCCCTCGATGCAGCCGACGAACTGGCCCATCACCTCCGGCCGCTCCGGATTGCCGAAGTTCAGGCAGTTGGTGATGGCGAGCGGCCTGGCACCCGTGGCGATCAGGTTGCGCCGGCACTCCGCCACCGCCTGCATCCCGCCGGTGCGCGGATGGGCCTGGCAGTAGCGGGGCGTGCAGTCGGACGAGACCGCGAGCGCCCGGTCGCCACCCAGCACCCGCACCACCGCGGCATCGCCGCCCGGGCCGATCAGC
>NZ_WUJP01000773.1 GCF_009806515.1 Geminicoccus flavidas
GTGTCGGCGCCGACCGTGTGGTCGTACTGCTCCCAGATCCAGCGCCTGGAGGCGAGGTCCGGGCAGCCGATCAGCCGGAGGATCGCCTGGTCGTGCGGCATGACCGGTACGGCCGGCTCGGACAGCGCCACCGGGATGGGTGCCGCCGGCTCCTCGTAGGGGCGGTCATAGACCGGCGAGCTGCCGGCGATCGGTGCCACCGGCAGGTCGGCCACCACCTCGCCATGGCGCTGGAGCACCATGCGGCCGGTGTCGGTCACCTTGCCGATCACCGCGAAGTCCAGCTCCCACTTCCTGAAGATCGTCTCGGCCACGGCCTCGTGGCCCTCCTTCAGCACCATGAGCATCCGCTCCTGGCTTTCGGAGAGCATGATCTCGTAGGGGGTCATGCCGGGCTCGCGCATCGGCACCCGGTCCAGGTCCAGCTCGATCCCGGCATCGCCCTTCGACGCCATCTCGAACGAGGACGAGGTCAGGCCGGCCGCACCCATGTCCTGGATCGCGACGATCGCGTCCTTCTCCATGAGCTCCAGGCAGGCCTCGATCAGCAACTTCTCGCGGAACGGGTCGCCCACCTGCACGGTCGGCCGCTTCTCGTCGCTGTCCTCCCCGGAGAACTCGGCGGACGCCATGGTGGCGCCATGGATGCCGTCGCGCCCTGTCTTGGCGCCGACATAGACCACCGGATTGCCGATGCCCGCGGCGGCCGCGTAGAAGACCCGGTCGGCACTGGCCACGCCCACGCACATGGCGTTGACCAGGATGTTGCCGTCATAGGCGCGATGGAAGGTGGTCTCGCCGCCCACGGTCGGCACGCCCACGCAGTTGCCATACCCGCCGATGCCGCGCACCACGCCGTCGATCAGGCGTCTGGTCTTGGGGTGCTGCGGCGAGCCGAAGCGCAGCGCGTTCAGATTGGCGATCGGCCGCGCCCCCATGGTGAACACGTCGCGCATGATGCCGCCCACCCCGGTGGCGGCACCCTGGAACGGCTCGATATAGGAGGGGTGGTTGTGGCTCTCCATCTTGAAGATGGCGACCAGCCCGCCGCCGATGTCGACCACACCGGCATTCTCGCCCGGCCCGCACACCACCCAGGGCGCCTCGGTCGGCAGCTTCCTCAGATGGTTCTTCGACGACTTGTAGGAGCAGTGCTCCGACCACATCACCGAGAAGATGCCGAGCTCGACCAGGTTCGGCTCCCGGCCGATCAGCTCGATGATCCGCTGATACTCGTCCGGGCTCAGGCCATGGGACTTGACGATGTCGGGCGTGATCATCCGCGGGTGACCGTTTCGAGCAGGGACTGGAAGATCGCACGGCCGCCGGTATGGCCGGTGCGCGGGTCCACGTGGCATTCGGGATGGGGCATCATGCCGAGCACCCGGCCGCTGGCATCGGTGATGCCGGCGATGTTGCGGAGCGAGCCGTTCGGGTTGTCGACATAGCGGAACACTACCCGGCCCTCGCCTTCCAGCCGGTCGAGCGTCGCCTCGTCGGCCGTGTAGTTGCCATCGCCATGGGCGGTGCTGACCAGGAGCTGGTCGCCCTGGCGGAGCCCAGCGGTGAACGGCGTGCCGGCCCGCTCGACACTCAGCGCACAGGAGTGACAGATGAAGCGCAGGCCGACATTGCGGACCAGGGCGCCCGGCAGCATCCCGGCCTCGCACAGGATCTGGAAGCCGTTGCAGACGCCGAGCACGTGACCACCGGCGCGGGCGAAGTCCGCCACCGCGCGCATCACCGGCGAGCGGGCCGCAATGGCACCGCAACGCAGATAATCGCCATAGGAGAAGCCGCCCGGGATGCCGACCACGTCGACCGGCGGC
>NZ_WUJP01000774.1 GCF_009806515.1 Geminicoccus flavidas
AGCTCGGTAGCCTCGTGCCAGACCAGATGGACGTCGGCAAAGCCGGTGGCCCGAAAGGCGCGCACCAGGTCGCGGTCGCGGTTGGCGCCTGGGAAGGTGACGACGGCGGCACGCATCAGCGGGTCACTCTTCCACCGTGAATCGATAGCTCTCGATCACCGGGTTGGCGAGCAGCTTCTCGCACATCGCCTTGACCGAAGCCTCGGCCGCCGCACGGTCCTTGGCCTCGAGGCCGAAGGTGAAGACCCGGGTCTTGCGCAGCCCGCTCACCCCCTCGAAGCCCAGATGGAGCAGCGAGCGCTCGATCGTGACCGCCTCCGGGTCGAGCACGCCCTGCTTCAGGCCCACTTCCACGCTGACCTTCACCACCTGTCTCCGTAAGCCGCGCCTCGTGCGATGCGGCCTTCCCTAGTGGCCAACGCGGCGGCAGACAAGAACTGGTGCCGTTCAGCCGAAATAGAAGTCCAGATCCGCCGCGGCGAGGCGCTCCAGGTTTGGGATGAACACCTCCGTGTGCTGGATCGGGCCGAAGCCGCTGAGATAGCCCAGGTCGAACAGCAGGCCAGTTTCGTTGCGCCCGGGGATCACCGCGATGTTGGTATAGGCGACGCCCCGGTCGAACGTGTCGATGCTGCCGTCGCCATTGCTGTCGAACTGATGGGGGAAGATCTGGTTGTGGTCGTTCGGCGCGATGCCAATCCGGTCGACGCCCTGGGTGAAGTCGGCGATCACCGTGAACGTCTCGGGATAGGTGGGCTCCTCGCGGATGCCGAAGCCGTAGCCGAACAGGAACAGGTCGGAACCGAAGCCGCCGGTCAGTTCGTTGCGGCCAGCCTCGCCGTTCTGGAAGTCGTCGCCGTCGCCGCCGGACAGGAGGTCGTCGCCGTCGCCACCGAACAGCCGGTCGGTGCCGGTCGAGCCCTGCAGCTCGTCGTTGCCGGTCCCGCCGAACAGCCAGTCGTCGCCGCCCTCACCAAACAGTCGGCCGCGGCCCGGCCCGCCGACCACCGTGTCGTCACCCAGGTTGCCGAAGAGGTTGTCGTGGCCGTCATGGCCGTCCAGCCGGTCGTTGCCGCCCCCGCCGAACAGCCGGTCATCGCCGCACAGGCCGGCCAGCCGATCGTCCTTCGGCCCGCCCACCAAGATGTCGACCCGGCTGGTGCCGATGAGCGGGGCGATGCCGCCCGCCCCGTAGGTCCCAATCGCCACGGGCGGGATCTCGGTGACGCCGAACAGGG
>NZ_WUJP01000775.1 GCF_009806515.1 Geminicoccus flavidas
TGACGGTCTGCGGCCCGGCAAAATCCAGGTCCATCGCACCCTTCAGGTCGAACACCAGCGAATCCCTGGTCACGCCGCCCAGCGTCACCGCCTGGATCGTCACATGGCGGTCGCCATCGCCCAGGCGGAACGTGCCGTTGTCGTCCAGTTGCTCGAAGGTCAGGCGCGGGCGGAGATTGAACGTCGCATCGAGCTTGTCGTGCAGGACCAGATGGTCTTCTGCGGGGTCGAAGTCGGTCACGATGTCCTGGCCGTTCGGCCGGATGAAGCCGAACTGGTCCACCAGGAAATCGAACTCGTCGGGTCCGGCACCGCCGGTCAGCCGGTCATCGCCCGGCCCACCAAACAGCGTGTCGCGGCCGTCGCCGCCCCGCATCTCGTCATTGCCCTCGCCACCGACCAGGATGTCGTTGCCGAGGCCGCCCAGGAGCAGGTCGCCGCCACCCTGGCCGGAGACATTGTCATTGCCGGCGCCGCCGTCGACCAAGTCGGTGCCGTCATTGCCCCGGACCACGTCGTCCCCGTCCTGGCCCAGCACGATGTCGTCGCCGAGGCCGCCCTCCATGAGTTCGTCGCCGCGATTGCCGGCGAGCCGGTCGCGCCCCGCCCGGCCGAACAACTGGTCGTTGCCGATCCCGCCGGTCAGGACGTCGTCGGCCGGACCACCCAGGATCAGGCCATGGACTGGTGTCGATCGTGAAGCGAACGCCATGTGGAGTCTTTCTGTTTGGAGACTCCTTTAGCCCGTTGCGAGAATTGAGGCAGCTGAAATTCGCGCGTACACGCGATCGATCACTGCACCGTGTCGGTGCCGCGCAGGTCCCGGGGGCCGGCCTCCGGCAGGATGCCCAGCCGCCGGGCGACTTCCTGGTAGCCTTCCTCGACCTTGCCGAGATCGCGCCGGAAGCGGTCCTTGTCGTAGCGTTCGCCGGTCTTGACGTCCCACAGCCGGCAATTGTCTGGGCTGATCTCGTCGGCCAGCACGATCCGGAACTCCTCCTCCTCCCAGAGCCGGCCGAACTCCAGCTTGAAGTCGACCAGGCGCAGCCCGACCGAGACCAGGAGGCCGCTCAGAAAGTCGTTGATCCGGAGCGATAGGTTCAGGATCTCGTCGATTTCTTGATAGGTCGCCCAGCCGAAGGCGGTGATGTGCTCCTCGGTGACCAGCGGGTCGCCCAGCTTGTCGTCCTTGTAGTAGAACTCGACGATCGAGCGGGTGAGCTGCGTCCCCTCCTCGATGCCGAACCGGGTGGCGATCGAGCCGGCCGCCACGTTGCGGATCACCACCTCGAGCGGGATGATCTCGACCTCGCGGATCAGCTGCTCGCGCATGTTGAGGCGGCGCATGAAGTGGGTCGGGATGTTGATCTCGTGCAACCGCAGCATGATGTACTCGCTGATGCGGTTGTTGAGCACACCCTTGCCGGTGATGACGCCCTTCTTCTGGTTGTTGAAGGCGGTGGCGTCGTCCTTGAAGTACTGGATCAGGGTGCCGGGCTCGGGTCCCTCGAAGAGGATCTTCGCCTTGCCCTCGTAAACTTGGCGGCGGCGACTCATCTGCACTCTCCGACGGGGGAACGAAACAAGGGCGCGCGCGGTCTCGTCACTCCGCGGGCACCCCTTGGCAACGCGCGCGCTTGTAGCCGTCCGGGCCGGCACTGACAACGTCGTCGTACGGTCTCGTCCGTCAGGCCTGTCCGTAGAGCCCGAGCACGCGGGCGCGGGCGGTGACCAGCGCATGGACCGAGGCCAGGTTCGGGCTGTCCAGCCCGGCCATCCGGCCCAGCTCCAGCACGGCGGTGACCAGCGCATCGATCTCGAGCGGGCGGTCGCGCTCCAGGTCCTGGAGCATGGAGGTCTTGTGCGCGCCGGTGGCACCGGCGGCATCGATCCGCTTCTCCACCTCCATGAGGAAGCGGGCGCCCATCGCCTCGCCGATTGCCCGAGCCTCGGTCATCACCCGCCGGCACAGTGCGCGCAGCTCCGGGTCGGCGGTGATCTCTCCGAGCGTGGCGCCGGTGAGCGCGCTTACCGGGTTGAAGCAGCAATTGCCCCAGAGCTTGGTCCAGATGTCGTCGCGCAGCCGCGGGCGGACCGGCGCCTTCAGCCCGGCCGCGATCAGCGCCTGCGACAGGCGCTGCACCCGCGCGCTGCGCTCACCACTGGGCTCGCCCAGGTCGAAGCGCTCCGACGCGATGTGCCGGATCACGCCCGGGCTCACGATCTCCGCCGCTGGCCAGACGACGCAGCCGATCGCCCGCTCCGGGCCGAGCCCCGCCCAGATGCGGCCGCCCGGATCGACCGCCTCGACCCGCCGGTTCTCGAACGGCCCCTTCAGGCCGTAGGTGTACCACCAGGGTACGCCGTTCGCGGCGGTCACCACCGCGCCGCCGTCTCCGCACAGATGGCGGATGCCGTCCACCGCATCGGCGACCTGGTGGGCCTTGAGGGCCACCACGACATAGTCGGCCGGGCGCAGGCTGCGCGGGTCCTCGGCCGCCTCCACCTGCACCTGGAACTCCCCGCCCCCCTCCTGGACGGTCAGGCCGTCCGCCTGGAGTGCTGCCAGATGCGGCCCGCGCGCGATCACCGCGACCTCCACGCCGGAGCGGGCGAGCTTGCCGGCCAGATAGCCGCCGATCGCACCGGCGCCATAGACGCAGACCCGCATCAGCCGAGCCCCAGCTTCGCCGCCAGGCCGATCCTCTGCAGCTTGCCGGTAGCACCCTTGGGGATCTCGCTCAGGATCACGACGCGGCGCGGGACCTTGAAGGCCGCAAGCCGGGCTGCCGCGAAGTCGCGGATCTCTCGCTCGTCGGCCGTCATGCCGTCGCGCAGCACCACGGCGATCGCCACCTCCTCGCCGAGCTTGTCGTGCGGCATGGCGAAGGTGACGCACTGGCGGACGGCCGGATGGTCCATCACCACCTCGTCCACCTCCAAAGGGCTGACCTTCTCGCCTCCCCGGTTGATGATCTCCTTCAGCCGACCGGTGATGCGGAGGTACCCCTCCTCGTCCATCCGACCCTGGTCACCGGTCCGGAACCAGCGCTGCCCGTCGCGCTCGAAGAAGGCCGCCGCGTTGGCGGATGGGTTGGCCTCGTAGCCGGGCGTCACGTTCGGCCCCGAAATCACGACCTCGCCTTCCTCGCCCGGCGGCAGCGGTTCGCCCTGCGGCGTGCATACCGCGACCTTCGGGCCGGCGGCGATCCCGACCGAGCCCGGCTTGCGCGGTGCCGGCGGCAGCGGGTTGCTGGTCATCTGGTGGGCCGCCTCGGTCATGCCGTAGCTCTCGATCACCGGGCAGCCGAACGCCTCCTCCAGCTCCAGCATGACCTGGGCGGGCAGCGAGGCCGAAGACGAGCGCAGGAGACGCAGGCCCACCCGTGCCAGCACCTCCCGGTTGCGCCCCGCCCTGGTCAGGATCGCCTGGTACATGGTCGGTACCGCGGTCATCCAGGTGGCGCCGCTGCCGTCCAGCTCGCGGAAGAAGCGCAGCGCGTCGAAGCCGCCCTCCGGCACCGTCAGCGAGCCGCCGGCCGCCAGTGGGGCGAGCGTGCCGGCGATCAGGCCATGGATGTGGAACAGCGGCATGACCGTCAGGCAGCGATCCTCCGCCCCAAGCTGGAGCGTGGCGCCGATATGGCGGGCCGAGGCCGCGAGGTTCGCCTGGGTCAGTGGCACGATCTTGGGCCGCGAGGTGGTGCCCGAGGTGTAGAGTACCAGGGCCACGTCGTCCGGGCCGGGCACGCGTGCCGCCACGGCCGGGCGTACCGTCCCCTCTGCCTCGAGCCGGAACGCGCCGGCCGGCCCCTCCGGATCCTCGTGCAGGCGCAGGATCGTGCAGCCTTTGGCCTCTGCCACCGCGATGGCGGAACTCTCCGCCCCGGCGGCGACCACCAGCGCCCGGGCACCGAGATCGCCCAGATAGAAGTCGAACTCCTCGGCCCGGTAGGCCTGATTCAACGGTGCGGTGGCGGCGCACTGGGCGATCGCGATGAAGGCGCTGGCCATGGCCGGCCGGTTCGGCAGGACGATCGCCACCCGGTCGCCGAGTCCGATCCCGATCCCGGCGAGCATCGCCCGGGTCTCTGCGGTCAGCCGGGCGAGGCCGCCATGATCCAGCGCCGTGCGCCCGGGCGCCAGGATCGCCGGCGCCTGCGGGCTGGCCGCCTGGAACAGCGTGGTGATCGTCGTCATTCCCTGCCTGCCTCCCGGCCCGATCCCGCAGCAATGATCCTGGTCGCACGCGGCCGGTATCGCCGCAAGCCGGTCGGCGCCGCCGCCAGATGTCCCACGGGCCACAGAGGTGGTGACGCCGCAACCTCCCATCGCTAGTTTCCCGGTCGTTTGGCGGGAGTAGGGGGTCGGCATGAACCTGGTTCAATTCAAGACGGCACATGGTGGCCGGGCCGTCGCCGTGGTCGAGGGCGGCGAGCTGCGCGTCGTGGACCGGGCGACGACCGTCTACGGGCTGGCGCTCGCCGCGGTCGCCGCGGGCGAGGGTCTGGAGAAGGTCGTGTCCGAGCGGCTGAGCGACGAGACCGAGGACTACGAGGCGGTGATCGCGGAAAAGCGGCTGCTCACGCCGCTCGATCATCCCGATCCGGCCCATCTGCTGGTGACCGGGACCGGCCTCACCCATCTCGGCAGTGCTGCCACCCGCGACGCCATGCACGTGGTCGAGCCCGAGAAGCTCACCGACAGCATGAAGATGTTCAAGATGGGCATCGAGGGTGGCAAGCCCGCCCAAGGCGAGATCGGCGTGCAGCCGGAATGGTTCTACAAGGGCGATGGCGGCTCGATCGTGCCGCCCGAGGCGCCGCTGGACTATCCGGGCTTCGCCGAGGATGGCGGCGAGGAGCCGGAGATCTGCGGCCTATACCTGATCGGTCCGGACGGCACGCCCTGGCGGCTGGGCTTCGCGCTGGGCAACGAGTACTCCGATCACGTGACCGAGCGGGTCAACTATCTCTGGCTGGCCCATTCCAAGCTCAGGACCTCGAGCTTCGGCCCGGAACTGCGCATCGGCGCGCTGCCGGACCGGGTCGAGGGCACCTCTTCGATCCTGCGCAACGGCAAGACGCTGTGGTCCAAGCCGTTCGTGTCCGGCGAGGACGCGATGTCCCACTCGCTGGCCAACCTGGAGCACCACCACTTCAAGTACGACTTCTTCCGCCGGCCGGGCGACGTGCATGTCCATTATTTCGGCACGGCGACGCTGAGCTTCGCCGACGGGATTAAGGCGGAGCCCGGCGACGTGTTCGAGATCCAGGCCGAGCCGTTCGGCAGGCCGCTGCGCAACCCGCTGGGCGAGAAGCGCGAAGACCGGCCGGTGCTCGTTCGCGACCTCTGAGCCGGTCACCGGACCGTCACCGCATCATCGAACGTCGATCACTGTGTTGGCCTAGCACCTCCTGCGTGACCACGGCGCGCACGAGGTAGGCGGCATGCTCGTTCTCCGGGACGTCGAGAAGGCCTTTGGCAAGGTGAGGGCCCTGCGCGACGTGTGCCTGGACGTGCCGCGCGGACAGATGCTGGGGGTGATCGGCCGCTCGGGTGCCGGCAAGTCGACCCTCCTGCGCACGATCAACCGGCTGGGCGACCCCAGCGCCGGGGCCATCCGGTTCGACGGGGTGGACGTGACGGGGCTCGCCGGCCGCGAACTCATGGCTTGGCGCGGCCGCTGCGCCATGATCTTCCAGCAGTTCAACCTGGTGGGCCGTCTGGACGTGATCAGCAACGTCCTGCTCGGCCGCCTCGCCCGCACCGGCCGGCTCGCCTCGCTGCTGGGCCATTTCTCCGATGAGGACCGCGCCCGGGCGATCCTCGCCCTGGAACGGCTGGACATGGCCCATGCTGCCCTGCAGCGCGCCGACACCCTGTCGGGCGGCCAGCAGCAGCGGGTCGCAATCGCTCGGGCACTTGTCCAGGAGCCCGACATCCTGCTGGCCGACGAGCCGATCGCCTCGCTCGATCCGCGCAGCGCCCAGCTCGTCATGGAGGCGCTGCGCCGGATCAACCGCGAGGACGGCATCACCGTGATCGCCAATCTCCACACGCTGGACACGGCTCGCGCCTATTGCGACCGCATCGTCGGCATGCGGGAGGGCCGGATCGTGTTCGACGGCCGCCCGGACGAGCTGACGGTCGAACGCGCGCGAGAGCTCTACGGCAGCGACGGACTGGAGGAGATGCTGGCGGAAACCGTCACCTCCACCGCCCTGCCGGCCCGTCTCGCCCGGGTCGCCGCCTGATTGAACCCGCCGCTTTCGTCGTTCCCCTGCGTGAACCATCCGGAGAGCAGGATGCTCCGTCGCATTGCCCTTTCCCTTCTCGGCACCGCCGCCTGCCTGGCGACGCTGCCGCCCGCCCCCGCCGGCGCGCAGAGCTGGAAGGAACAGGTTCCGGCCTTCCGCTACGGCATTATCGGCGGCGAGAACGAGGCCGACCGCCTCACCAATTACGCCTGCTTCCAGGAAAAGCTGTCCCAGCGCCTGGGCATCCCGGTCGAGCTCTATCCGGCCTCAGATTATGCCGGGGTGATGCAGGGACTGATCGCCGGCACGCTCGACGCCGGGCTCCTGGGTGCTTCCGGCTATGCCGGCATCTACCTGGAGGACCCGCAGGCGGTGGAGCCCCTGTTCACCCAGGAGCAGACCGACGGCTCCACCGGCTACTATTCAGTCCTGCTGGTGCGCGCCGACAGCCCCTATCAGAAGCTGGAGGACCTCCAGGGCAAGACGCTCGCCTTCGCCGATCCGAACTCGACGTCGGGCTACCTCTACCCCTCCGTGGAGCTGAAGCTGCAGGGCTATGACCCGGCCAGCTTCTTCGGCTCCACCGGTTTTGCCGGTGGCCATGAGCAGGGCGTCATCGCGCTCCTGGACGGCCAGTACGACGCCGCCGTGACCTGGACGTCCGGTGTCGGCGAGTACGCGCAAGGCTACACCTCGGGCAATCTGCGCAAGATGGTCGACAAGGGCGCGCTCGACATGAGCGACGTCCGGATCCTGTGGAAGTCGAACCTGATCCCGAACGGGCCAGAAGTCGTGCGCCAGGCGCTGCCGGCCGAGCTCAAGGCCGAGTACAAGGAGTTCCTGCGCGAACTGCCCAAGAGCGATCCCGACTGCTTCTACAAGACCCAGGGCGGCGACTTCACCGGCTTCGTCGAAGTCGACCAGGGCTTCTACGGGGACGTCATCAAGGTCCGCCAGGAGCAGATGGCGTCACGCCGCAGCTGACCGGCAACGGGCGCCGCCAGCGCGGCGCCCATCTTTTCGCGGGCCACCGCATGACCGAGCATCTGCGTAGCGATCCGACGGACCGGCCGGCCGTGCGCGCGTTCGAGCGGCATCGCCAAGAGCTGAGGGCCAAGCGGCGTCGCGGCGCCATCCTGTTCTGGGCGATCCTCCTGGTGGCGGTCGCTGTCTCCGTGAACGTCGCCCAGTTCTTCCCGCAGCGCCTCCTGGCGGGCCTGCCGCGGGTCGGCGACTATCTGTTCGCGACCCTGCCCGAGCTGCGCCCGGACGTGCTGTTCGAGGGGACCAGGACAGAGGGGTCGCTCGCCTACTGGTACTTCAACCTGCCCAAGTACCTGCTGCTGCTGGCCGAGACGATCAACATGGCGCTGATCGGCACGGCGCTGGGCACCACCGGCGCCCTGATCCTGTGCTTCCCGGCCAGCCACAACCTGGTGCGCTCCACCTGGATCTACACGGCGACCCGCCGGCTCCTGGAGTTCTGCCGCGCGGTGCCCGAGATCATCTTCGCCATCCTGTTCGTCTACACGTTCGGCGTCGGGCCGCTGGCGGGCGTGCTCGCCCTGGCGATCCACACCGCCGGCGCGCTGGGCAAGCTGTTCTCCGAGGTGAACGAGAACGTCCCGGCGGGCCCGATTGAGGGGGTGCGTGGTGCGGGCGGCTCCTGGCTGCAGGAGATGCGCTTTGCCGTCCTGCCCCAGGTCCTGCCGAACTTCCTCAGCTACGCGTTGCTACGCTTCGAGATCAACATCCGCTCCAGCTCGATCCTGGGCTTCGTGGGCGCCGGCGGGATCGGCCAGGAACTCTACTACGTGATCAGCTTCAACCATTACGAGGAGGTCAGCGCCATCGTCCTCTTGATCGTGCTGACCGTGACCTCGATCGATCTCCTGTCGGCCAGGCTGCGCCAGATGGCGGCAGGCCAGGAGCAGTTCCTGTGAACGCCGCCACGGTCGCCTTGATCCGGGACCGTCATTCCGCCGTGTTCCGGCAGGCCCGCAATGGCCTG
>NZ_WUJP01000776.1 GCF_009806515.1 Geminicoccus flavidas
CGTCTGAAGACGGCGGCGGTCTCCTTCTGCCTGCTTTATGGCCTGTTCTGCCTCTGGCTGTTCGACGTCACCTGGCAGCGACTCACCGCCGGGCTTGGCCGGATCACGGTCGTGCTCGGCCAGATGCTGGTCTGGAACGATTTCTGGTCCTGGGACTTCGCCGGGATCTTCACCGGCCTCGGCCAGTCTCTGGCCATGGCGTTCCTCGGCACGCTCCTGGCCTCGCTGGTCGCCCTGCCGCTGGCATTCCTGGCCGCCCAGACGGTGGTGCGCCCGGCCTTGCCGCGCCACCTCGTGCGCCGGCTGTTCGACCTGTTGCGCGGCGTCGACCAGCTCATCTGGGCCCTGGTCTTCGTCCGGGCTCTTGGTCTTGGTCCTTTGCCCGGGCTGCTCGCGATCTTCACCTCGGACGTAGGCACGCTGGGCAAGCTCTATTCCGAGGCGCTGGAAAACGTCGACCGCCGCCAGATCGAGGGCGTGCGCGCCACCGGGGCATCCCGGCTGCAGATCTACCGCTACGGCTTCCTGCCGCAGGTGTTTCCGGTGTTCCTGTCGCAGACCCTCTACTTCATCGAGAGCAATACCCGGTCTGCTACGGTGCTGGGCGTGGTCGGTGCCGGCGGGATTGGCTTGCAGCTCTCGGAGCGAATGAAGGTGCAGTACTGGGATCAGGCCGCCTTCATCATCCTCCTGATCCTCGTGACCGTGGCCGTGGTGGACCAGATCTCGGCGCGGATCCGCCGCCGATTCATTCAGGGAGCCGGGCGATGAGCTATATCGAGCGCCACCCCGCCGAGAACGACCCGGGCCAGCCGCCGCTCTCGCCGGATGGCCCCTCGCTCCATCCCCATGCCGAGGTGCTCCGCTCCGAGTTCGGCGGCTGGACCGCCGTGGGTGCCCGCAGTTCGGTCGTCGAGACGCAGATGGGCGCGTACTCCTATGTCGTGAACGACGCCGAGATCATCTACGCGACCATCGGCAAGTTCTGCTCGATCGCAGCACACACCCGGATCAATCCGGGCAACCACCCGACCTGGCGCGCCTCGCAGCATCACTGGCTCTACCGGGCCGCCAGCTACCGGCTGGGCGAGGACGAGACCGAGTTCTTCGGCTGGCGGCGCGCCCACGCCGTTTCGATCGGCCACGACGTGTGGATCGGCCATGGTGCCGTGATCCTGGCGGGCACCCGGATCGGCAACGGCGCGGTGATCGGTGCCGGGGCGGTGGTGAGCAAGGCGGTGGCCCCCTACCAGATCGTGGGCGGGGTGCCGGCCAGGCCGTTGCGGCCACGCTTCGAGCCGGCCATCGTCGAGCAACTGGAGGCGCTGGCCTGGTGGGACTGGCCCCACGACCGCCTGGCCCGGGCCATCGACGATTTCCGCCACTTGGCAGTTGAGGCGTTCCTCGAAAAATACCTAGTCTGAGGAACATTTTTTCGCTGTTCGCCGGCGCACCTGCTGCCAAGACTGCGGCCAGCAGTGGGCAGACCAGGGCGGACCATGGATCCTCTTCTCGATCAACTGCAGGGCGGCCTCGTGGTCTCCTGCCAGCCGGTGACCGGCGGGCCGATGGACCGGGTGGACATCGTGGTGGCGCTGGCGTTGGCGGCCCGCGATGGCGGTGCCATGGGCCTCAGGATCGAGGGGGCGGCCAATGTCCAGGCGGTGCGCGAGGCCTGCGACCTGCCGATCCTGGGCCTGATCAAGCGTGACCTGCCGGACAGCCCGGTGCGGATCACGCCCTGGCGGGAAGACGTGCAGGCCTTGGCCAAGGCCGGTGCCGACGTGATCGCGTTCGACGCCACCCAGAGGCCACGGCCGGTGCCGGTGGCGGACCTCCTGGCGGAGGTGCGGCAGGCCGGGCGCCTGGCGATGGCCGACTGCGCCGGCATGGCAGATGCCAGGGCGGCTGCGGCACTGGGCGTCGACCTCGTCGGCACCACCATGAGCGGCTACGCGGGCGGCCCCGTCCCCGATGCGCCCGATCTGGACTTCGTGCGGACGGCAGCGGCGGAACTCGACGTGCCGGTGCTGGCCGAGGGCCGCTTCAACACGCCGGAGGCCGCCGCGCAGGCCATCGCGGCGGGTGCGTTCGCGGTGGTGGTGGGCTCGGCCATCACCCGCACCGAACACGTCACCGGCTGGTTCGCGAAAGCCGTGGCGGGGGCCAGGCGATGACCACCGTGCTGGCGCTCGACCTGGGCGGCAGCAAGATCCTGGCCTGCCTCATCCAGGACGGCCGGGTGCTGGAGGAGCAGCGCGTCGCCACGCCGCGGCAGGGCGGCGTCCTCGCCTGGCTGGAGGCGATCGCCAGTCTGGCGGCACCCTGGTCCGGCCGGTTCGCCTTGGCCGGCATTGCCGCGACCGGCCTCGTCCGCTGGGGTCGCTGGCAGGCGCTGAACCCCGACACCCTGCCCATCCCGCCTGATTTCCCCTTGGAGCTGGAACTGACCCGCCGCCTGCATGTGCCGGTCACCGCGCTCAACGACGCCCAGGCCGCCGCCTGGGGCGAGCATGTCGCTGGGGCCGGCCGCGGCTCGGACGACTTGGTGTTCGTGACGTTTTCCACCGGGGTCGGCGGCGGCGTGATCGCCGGCGGGCGGCTGCTGCAGGGGCGCAGCGGCATGGCGGGCAGCATCGGTCAGGTCCGCCTCATCACCAGCGAGCGGATCGAGGATCTCGCATCGGGCTCTGGCATTGCGCGCCTGGCCCGGCGGGCAGGCCATCCGGTCGACGCGGCCGCCGTGTTCGCGGCGGCCGGTTCCGGTGCCGCCTGGGCGGAGCAGGTCGTGCATCAGGCCGCCAATGCCGCGGCACTGCTGCTGCACGACCTGCAGTTTCTCTTTGACCCCGAGCGGATCGCGGTCGGTGGCGGCGTCGGGCTGGCGCCGGGCCATCTGGAACGGATCCGGACCCGGCTGGCCCATCTGCCCCCGCTCGAGCGCCCGAATCTGGTGCCGGCCCTCCTGGATAGCCGAGCCGGCATCATCGGGATCGCTGATCTCGCCCTTCGTGAAGCCGCAGCCACCAGAGAGGATCAGTCGCTATGAGATCGTCCCACCTGTTCGCCGCCCTGACAGCCGTCCTCCTGACCTCCGCGGCCGCACAGGCGGAGGTCACCGTGCTGGGCTGGCCGGGCGGGCCGGAGGAGACGGCACTGCGCGATGCGGCCAACCTCTACAACGCCAAGGAGGATGTTGCCGACGAGGACAAGGTCGAGCTGATCTTCTTCAACCGCGACGGCTTCTGGGACAAGCTGCAGACCGACCTCGCTGCGGGCGGCGGCGAGTTCGACTTGAACCTGCTCGCGACCTACGCGATCGGCCGCTATGCGCCGTTCATGGAGCCGGTCGAGCTGCCGGACAGCGCGGTCGACGTGTTCGGGGAGAAGGTGCTCGCCACCATGCAGTTCGAGGGCAAGCAGTATGGCGTGCCCACCGATCTGTCCCTGCATTTCATGTACTACCGCACGGACCTGATCGAACAGCTGCTCTCGGACGCCGATTGGCAGGCGCGCTACAGCGAGATCGCCCAGGAGCGGCTCGGCAAGGAGCTGAAGCCGAAGCCGCCGGCGGAGTGGACCTGGGACGACTATCAGGCGACCGCGCTGTTCTTCACCAAGGCGGTCAATCCTGACAGCCCCGTCCGCTACGGCACGGTGCTGCAGATGAAGAACCTCCTGTTCAACATGATGGTCTGGCATTCCACCGCCCGCTCCGAAGGCGGCGACTGGATGGATGCGGACGGCAACATCACGGTCGACAGCCCGGCGTACCGCAAGGGGCTGGAGCTCTATAAGGCGCTCTACGACGCCGGCGCCTCGCCCAAGGACAGCCTGAGCTACGAGTTCGCCGAGGCCAACGCCGCGTTCGGCTCCGGCCAGGTCGCGACCATGCTGCAGTGGAACGCCGCGGCCGCCGACCTGAACGACCCGGAGAAGACCCCGGCCGTGGGCGGCAAGGTCGGCACGGTGCCGCCGCCGGCCGGCATCGCCGGCCGCTTCACCCATATCCATGGCCTTGGCCTTGGCCTGAACAAGTCGGCGCAGAACAAGGCAGGGGCGCTGAAGTTCCTGGAGTGGCTGGCCACACCTGAGGCGATGCAGGCCTATGCCGCGGGCGGCGGCACGCCGGCACTCAGCGCGGACGTGCTAGCGCCGGTGGCAGAGCAGCGCCCGGACCTGACCCAGCTCGGCGACTATGCCGGCCAGTACGGATTCGTGATGACCGGTGCCACCTCGGCGGGTGCGCTCTCGGTCTACGAGCTCCAGGCCGAGAACTTCACCGGCTACTGGGCCGGGCAGAAGAGCCTGGACGAGGCGCTGGCAGCCACTGCCCAAGGCATGGCCGACCTCCTGAAGAAGTGAGTCGACCCAAAGGGGGTGCGCGCGAAGCACCCTCTCTCGCCCGCTAATGGGAGCCTTTCTCCGTTGCAGTCCCGACATCTGCGCGACGGGCGGATCCTGCTCGCGCCCCTCACGATCTTCCTCCTGGCGATGCTGGGCCTGCCGCTGGTCGTCGACCTGATCTATTCGGTCTCGCGGGTCGAGTTCCGCACGATCCTCTCGCCCGAGTTCGTAGGCCTGGCGAACTACCGCAGCGCGCTCACCTCGGAGAGCTACTGGCAGGCCGCATGGTTCTCGCTGCGCTTCGGCCTGGCCTGTGCCGTGGCCCAGCTCCTGCTCGGGCTGTTCCTGGCGATCTTCCTGGCGCCGCTCATCGATCGGCGTCCCTGGCTCCTGGCCTTCCTCATGCTGCCGATGATGGTGGCTCCGGCCCTGGTCGGGCTCATGTACCGGCTGATCCTGCACGAGTTCGTGGGCGTGGTGCCCTGGTTCATGTTCACCTATTTCGGCGACAGCCCGTCCTTCCTCGGCCCCGACAACGCGTTCCGCACGCTGGTGGTGGTGGAGGTGCTGCAGTGGACGCCGTTCGCGCTGCTGATCCTCTATTCCGCCTATGCGGCGATCCCCAAGGACGTGCGCGAGGCCGCCTCGATCGACGGGGCCGGCCCCTGGCAGCGCCTCTGGCGGATCGACCTGCCGCTGATGGCGCCGGTGCTGGGTGCCACCTTCTTCATCCGCTTCATCGACAGCTTCCGGGTGTTCGACAATGTCTACACCCTGACCGGCGCGGGGGCCGGTGGGGCCACCACCACCATGAGCATCTGGGTCTACGAGGCCTTCTTCAAGTCGGGCGACATCGGCCGGGCGGTGGCCGCCTCCATGCTGCTGCTGATCGCTGCCTGGGTCGTCCTGTCGATCGTCCACCGCCTCTCGGAGCGCCGGGCATGAACCTCCTGCGCTGGCTCGTGTTCGCCATCGCTGCGTTCGCGATGAACTTCCCGGTGCTCTCGACGCTGGTGACGTCGTTCAAGTCGGAAGCCGAGATCGCATCCAACCCGTCCTTGTGGATCCATTCGCCCACGCTCGCCAACTATCTGGACGTGTTCCGGATCTCCGATCGGTTCGACATCCTCCACTATCTCTGGAACAGCTTTGCCTCCTCGATCCTGGGGGCCGGCCTGTCGCTGCTGTTGGCCTTCCCTGCCGCCTATGGGCTGGTCCGCTTCGGTACCGGCCGCAAATGGCTCCTGCCGCTGGTCGCCAACCTGCGCGCGATTCCGCTGATCGTGTTCGCGATCCCGCTCTACCTCGTCTATGCGCGGGTGGGCCTGCTCGACACGCGGCTGGGCTTGGCCCTGATCCTGTGCATCGTGAACCTGCCGCTGGTCCTGGTACTGCTGGTGGCGGCCCTGCGCGACCTGCCGGTCGAGCTGGACGAGGCGGCCAGGGTGGACGGTGCCTCGACCTTCACCCTGCTCTGGCGGATCATCCTACCGCTGGCGGCACCGGCACTGGCCACCACCATGGTGCTGGGCTTCGTCTATGCCTGGAACGAGTTCCTGTTCGCCCTGATGCTGACCACGCGGAACGCAGTGACCACCACGGTCGGCGCCTCGTTCTTCTTCGCCGCGTCCGGCGGCGGCGTACGCTGGGGCATCGCGGCTGCCGTCATGGTGCTGAGCGTGCTGCCGCCCATGGTACTGGGCTTGCTCCTCTATCGGCGCATCGGCCGCTCGCTCGCAGCGGGTGCGGTGAAGGGCTGAGCCCCGCGCGTTCCTCCATGAGGGCACCGTGGATTGACGGGCCCCGGCGCTGCCGCTAGATACTTAACCTTCTGGTTAATGATCTGCGGCTCCGGCGCAGGAACGCGCGAGGCCGCGCTCAGGGAGGAAGCGGTGAAGGTCGAGCCCTATCTCTTCTTCAACGGTCGTGCCGACGAAGCCATCCGGTTCTACCAGGACAAGCTCGGCGCCAAGGTCGAGATGCTGATGCGCTTCAAGGAAAGCCCCGAACCGCCGCCGCCCGGCGTCGATGCGGCCGAGCTTGCCGATAAGGTCATGCATGCCAGCCTGATTGTGGGCGAGACCCGGATCATGGCTTCGGATGGCTGCGGCACCGGCACCACCAGCTTCGAAGGCGTATCGCTCTCCGTCCAGGTGCCGAGCGTTGCCGAGGCCGAGCGGGTGTTCACGGCACTGGGCGAAGGCGGCAGCGTGCAGATGCCGCTCGCCCCGACCTTCTTCTCCGCCGGGTTCGGCATGGTCGCTGACCGGTTCGGCGTGAACTGGATGATCGTGGCCGATCCGGCCGGCTGAACGGCCCATCCATCACTCACGGTGGCCCTGGGCTGCCCCGTGCGGCCCGATCGCCAGGAGACATTCCCAATGCGCTTCATGATGCTGATGATTCCGAAGGGCTACGAGACCGCCCAGCCTGGTGAGGCGCCGAGTGCGGAGGCCGTGGCGGCGATGATGCGCTACAATGCCGAGCTGCAGGAGGCCGGCATCCTGCGCGGTCTGGAAGGGCTGCACCCGCCCTCGGCCGGTGCGCGTGTCACATTTGCCGGCGGCAGGCCCGAGGTGATCGACGGCCCCAAGATCGCCAGCAGCGAGACGCTGGGCGGCTACTGGATGATCGAGGTGCCGTCCAAGGACGAGGCGATCGCCTGGGCCAAGCGCTGCCCGGCCGGCGAGAACGAGATCATCGAGATCCGCCAGGTCCAGGAGATGGACGACTTTCCGGCAGACGTGCAGGAGGCGGCAGCGGGCTTCGCCGAAATGCAGGCAGCCGCCCAGGCCGGCCGATGAGTTCGGACGGGCGCCGGCTGGCGCCCGTCCGTTGCCGGGTCAGCCGGGCAGCGTGCTGTCCACGCCCTGGACGAAGTACATCATCTTCAGCAGGTCGGCGTCGCTGATCACGGCGCCGGCCGGGACCACCACCTCGCCGGCCTGGTTCTTGACCTCGCCCTGGAAGGGATGCGTGGCCTTGCTCTTGATCTCGCCGACCAGCTGGTCGAGCTCCGCCTGGACCTCGGCCGGCACCGCATCGCTCCAGGGGGTCAGCACCACCGACTCCTCGGCGAGCCCCCCCCAGTAGTCCTCGGACTGCCAGGTGCCGTCCATGACGCGCTGGGTGGTCTTGATGTAGTAGGACGCCCAGTCGTCCACCACCGAGGTCAGGCAGCGCTCCGGGCCGAACCGGCCCATGTCGGAGGCCTGGCCGACGCACCACACGCCGCGCTTCTCGGCCGCCTGCACCGGGGCCGGGCTGTCCGTGTGCTGGACGATGAAGTCGCAGCCCTGATCCATCAGCGCGTTGGCGGCCTCGGCCTCCTTGCCCGGGTCGTACCAGCTGTTGACCCATACCACCTTGGTGGTGACGTCCGGGATCACCCGCTGCGCACCCAGCGTGTAGGCGTTGATGCCCATGATGTTCTCGGGGATCGGGAACGAGCCGATATAGCCGATGGTCTTCTTCTGGCTCATCCGCCCGGCGAGATGGCCGGATACGTAGCGGCCCTCGTAGAAGCGGCCATTGTAAATGCCGACATTGGGTGCTGTCTGGAAGCCGGTGCAGTGCTCGAACACCGTGTCGGGAAACTGTTTGGCGACGTTGATCACCGCCTGCATGAAACCGAAGCTGGTGGCGAAGATCAGCTTGTTGCCGGCCTGCGCCATCTGGCGCAGCACGCGCTCCGCATCGGCCCCCTCCGGCACGCTCTCGACGTAGCTGGTCTGCACCTGATCGCCGAAATGCCGCTCGACGGCGAGCCGCCCCTGGTCGTGCTGATAGGACCAGCCGAGATCGCCGATCGGACCCACATACATGAAGGCGATCTTGAGCGGCCCCCCATCCTGGGCGCGCGCCTTCTTCAGGCCACCGAGCAGAAATGGCGCGGCCAGGCCACTGCCTACCAAGGTTCGACGATCGATCATGCTGCGCTCCATGCTGGGCCGACGACGCGCGGGCCCCTTCCCATCGGTGCGGCGAGGTCACAACGGAATCGGGAAGCGGTCAACGTGCGTGACGCGCTGTTCCGATACTGGTCGGCCACAACGGCACGGAACTTGGGACATCTCACGGAAGCGGCACTCCCAGTAGCCCCGTCATAGCGCCTCGTGGCCGGCAAGCCATACTCCGGTTCTGGGTGTCCATTCTTCTTTTGCGAAAGGCGGGCTGTGTGCCCGGGGGTTTCGATCATAGCATTGTCTTGCTCATCAACGCCGAAGCTTCGCTGAGGCACAGGCCGAAATGCTCTGAGAAAACCGCCATTTGATCCAGATACTCGCGCCTGTCGCTAATCCCCACCTCCGCCACCATCGCCGCTGAAGTCATCCCACCCCCATTCGCTGGAGCTTCCCGAGCTATTCGAGGTGCGGACTAGGGGTCGCTTTCGAAACTTCGTCCGGCCGCAGGTGGTGCACCTGACGACAGGAATGAACTGGTTGTTGCGTCAGCGGGAAGCATCAATCCAGGCGTGCTTGCAGAAGAAGGGCCGGAGGAAGGAGGGCAAGGAGAAGGACATAAGGCCTCCTTGTCTGGACGATGCCATCCTACCAGCATCTCAGAGAAGGCCACCATTCAAACACTCGGGAGCTGCTAGTCAAAAAGACCACTCAAGCCCGAGTTTCTCCAGAGAAATACAGGAGCCGAGTTTGGGCAATGACCTTACGCCCGCCGGCCAAGCGGCCATTGATGCGCTCGACGCGACCCTAACCAACGTGATGTCGGCCTGTCCGGACGCGTACCCGAACTTCAAGGTCTCGACGGCGAGCGCGGTGCCGGTCGAATTGCTCGCGATCGCCAACAGTTGGGCGGTGCTCTGACGCGGCCTGAGCGGGCAGCTCGGCAGAGCGCAACCTCCGGCGGGCGCGGCCGTTGCGGGGACATGGCCAACTTCCGGGATGCCGCTCATGAACTGGTCGATGCCGCGTTTCGGCCGCCGCCGCCTGGCCGGGGTGGCTGGGGCCGCCGCCGCTCTCGTCGCCTGCGCCTGCGGCCGCTCCCATGCGATGCAACACGCAGCGGAGGGCCAGCCGGTGACCGGGCAGGAAGTGACGCCCGGCACCGGCATGCTCGCCACCGGCGCCGACCTCCTGCAGAGCAAGGGCCCGGTGAACGACATCGACATGTACCTGAACGGGTTCCATTTCTATGCCGATGACCTGGGTCGGCAGATCGAGGCGCACCACTACTGCACCCACGTCATCGAGGACTTCATCCAATGCCTGATCTATGACGGCAACCGCTCCGGCGCGCGGCTGATCGGCATCGAGTACATCGTCAGCGAGCGCGTGTTCCTGACCCTGCCGGAGGAGGAGAAGCGGCTCTGGCACAGCCATCGCCACGAGACGCTCTCGGGCACGTTGGTGATGCCGGGCATCCCGGAAGCGGTCGAAAACATGGCGATCGTCAAGTTGGTCTCGACCTATGGCAAGACCTGGCACACCTGGCAGATCGATCGCGATTCCGAGCTCCCGATGGGCATTCCGCAGCTCATGATGAGCTTCACGGCGGACGGGCAACTCCGAAGGGAGATGGTCGAGGCACGCGACCAGGCGCTGGGGATCAGCACGGCCGAGACCAGGGCCGGCCGTGCGGAGCTGGCCAAGGATGCCCCGCCGGTCCGGCCCGGCGCCGATGTCTGGCAGGGTGGCCAGACCGTGCAACTGGAACTCGGCCAGAAGCCCGTCCAGAACCTGCCCGGCTGAGTGGTCCGGGCGCCGGGCAGGTGCCGGGCAGCCTGCCTAGCAGGCCTGGGCGGCGGGCTTGGTCTCGATCTTCACCCCGAGAAAGTCGAGGTTGAAGGTCACCGAGGTCACCAGAACGTAGTAGAAGGAGTTGCTGTTGTTGATGGTCGGCTGGCTGATCGAGGTCGACGAGGCGATCCGCACGGCATCGACCACCCCGGACGCGCTGGTGACCCTCGCCATGACCACCGGTGCGCTGAACGGGTTGCTGCCGCTCGCATAGGTCTTGCGCACGAGGCGCGCCTCGATGGCGTCATTGGCGTTGACGTCGCGATAGACCAGGCTTAGCCGGCACACCTTCACGCCGCTCGGGAACGAGACGGGCGCGAAGAAGCGCGAGTTGGGCATGATCGTCTTGAGCGTGCCCGCCTGCTCCTCCTCCAGATAGCCGCCAGGCGCCGGGCAGGGACAATGGGTGCCAAAGCCCATGGCGGAGATGGCGATGGTCTCCGCCTTCGCGGGCGGGGGTGCCAGAGCAGACAGCATCAGCCCGGTCAGCATGGCTGCCAGGCCCAGACTCAGGCGCTTCATGGCGCATTCCTTTCCTGTCGCGGGGCCGCGCCGGCCAATTCGGCCGGCCGGGCTGCGCCGCGCGGTCAATCGCCTAGGGCGATGGCATATCGGGGTGCAGCGATAGCTTTGTGCAGCTTCCGGGGTTGCGCGTCTGTGTTCCAGATCACCCGGAAACGGCGGGCCTCATCGGCTCACGCCCGGCCGACCAGCACCTCGTCCAGCCAGTCGGTGCGCATCTCCGGCACCGAGCGGATCAACTTTCCGGTATAATCGTGGAAGGGCGGCGCCATCACTTCGTCCTTCTCGCCGCTGTCGACCACCCTGCCCCGCTGCATCACCACGACCTCGTGCGCGATCGCCCGCACGGTCGCCAGATCATGGGTGATGAACAGATAGGACAGGCCGCTTTCCTCCTGCAGGCGCAAGAGCAGGTTCAGGATCTCGTCGGCGACCAGCGGGTCCAAAGCGGAGGTGACCTCGTCACAGA
>NZ_WUJP01000777.1 GCF_009806515.1 Geminicoccus flavidas
TGATCAGCTCGGGCTCGGCCGCGAGTGCACGGGCGATGCTGATGCGCTGCTTCTGCCCGCCCGACAGCTCGCCCGGGAATCGGTCGGCGAAATGGGCGGGCAGCTCGATCCGGGCGAGGAGCTCGGTGACACGGCGGCGCAGTGCGTCCCCGCGCATGCCGAGATAGAAGGTGAGCGGCCGGCCGATGATCTCCGCCACGGTCTGGCGCGGATTCACCGCGACGTCCGGCATCTGGTAGATGAGCTGCAGTCGGCGGCGCTGCTCCTTGCTCCTGCCCGCCAGATCGTTGCTTAGCACCTCGCCACCGAAGCGGACCCGGCCGCTGCGTGGCGGGAGGAGGCCGGTGATCACCCGGGCGAGCGTGCTCTTGCCGCTGCCGCTCTCGCCGACCACCGCCACGGTGGCGGCGCGCTCGACCCGCAGCGACACGTCGAACAGCACCTGCTGTGCGCCATAGGCGGCATCGACCCGGTCTACCGCCAGCACCACCGACCGCTCGTGGCTGCCGTGCCGCTCGTGCGCGCCGCGGCGCACGCTCACCAGCGCTTTTGTATAGTCCTGGCGGGGCTGTTCCAGGATCTGCCGGGTCTCGCCCAGTTCCACCGCAGCGCCATGGCGCAGCACCAGGATCCGGTCGGCCATCTGGGCGACCACCGCCAGATCGTGGGTCACGTAGAGGGCGGCGGTGCCCTGCTCGCGGATGGCGCGGCGCATCGCCGCCAGCACCTCGATCTGGGTGGTGACATCGAGCGCGGTGGTAGGCTCGTCGAACACCACGAGGTCGGGCCGGGTGATCAGCGCCATCACGGTCATGGCCCGCTGGAGCTGGCCGCCCGAGACCTGGTGCGGGTAGCGCTGGCCGAAGCGCTCCGGATCCGGCAGGCCCAGCTTGCCGAACAGCTCGACCGCGAACCGCTCCGCTGCCGCGCGCGGGCCCAGGCCATGGCGGCGATGGACCTCGCAGACCTGGTCGAGCAGCCGGTGCGCCGGGTTGAAGGCGGCGGCAGCGCTCTGGGCGACATAGGCGACCCTGCGGCCACGAATCCCGAGCAGCTGCCCGATCGGCGCACCCACCAGTTCCTGCCCGTCCAGCCGGACGCTGCCGCCGGCAAAGTGGCAGCCGGGCCGGACATAGCCCAGTGCCGCCAAGCCAATGGTGGACTTGCCGGCACCGGATTCACCGATCAGGCCCAATACCTGGCCGCGGTCGACTTCCAGGGACACGCCCTTGACGATCTCAACGCTGTTGCCGTCGACATCGGTGCCGTCGATCCGGAGGTTCTCGATCTGCAGCAGCATGGCGTCAGCCCCGGCGAGAGCGGCGGGAGGCTTGGTCGAGCAGGAAGTCGACCACGAGGTTCACCGAGATGGTGAGCAGCGCGATGCAGCCGGCCGGCAGGAGCGGTGCCGGCAGGCCGAACGCAATCGCCTGGGCGTTGTCCTTGACCATCCCGCCCCAGTCGGCGGCTGGCGGCTGGATGCCCAGGCCCAGGAAGGAGAGCGCGCTGATGAGCAGGAAGGAAAAGCAGAAGCGCACACCGAACTCGGCCAGGAGCATGGGCAGGGCATTGGGCAGGATCTCCTTGCGCGCGATCCACCAGATCCCCTCGCCGCGCAGCTTGGCTGCCTCGACGAACTCCATGACGTTCAGGTCGACCGCGACCGCGCGGGCCAGGCGGAACACCCTGGTCCCGTCGATGAAGGCCAAGGTCAGCACTAGCACCGGCAGCGAGCTGCCCATCACGGAGAGCACCAGCAGCGCCAGGATCAGCGCCGGGAACGACATGAACACGTCGACGATCCGCGACGCCACCTGGTCGGTCCAGCCGCCGGCGATGGCTGCCAGGAAGCCGCATACGGCGCCCACGGAAAAGGACAGGACGGTGATCACCAGCGCCAGGCCGATCGAGCGCTGGGCGCCATAGAGCAGCCGGCTCAGCATGTCGCGGCCGAGCGTATCGGTGCCGAGCGGGAAGCCCGCCGTCCCGATCGGCTGCCAGACATCCGCCACCGGCTCAGCCTCCGGATAGGGTGCCAGCCAGGGGCCGAACGCTGCCAGGAAGGCGAACAGAAGCACCAGCGCCAAGCCCAGCCGGGTGATCCACGGCATCCGCCGCAGCAGCAGCGTGAAGCTCATCGCGGATGCCGCAGGCGCGGGTTGGCCAGGATCGAGACGATGTCCGCCAGCATGTTCAGGCCGACATAGGTGATCGCGAACACGATGGCGCAGGCCTGGATCAACGGGATGTCGCGCTTGGACACGGCATCCACCATGAGCTGGCCCATGCCCGGATAGACGAACACCACTTCGACCAGGATCACGCCGACCACCAGGAAGGCCAGGTTCAGGACCACGACATTGGCGATCGGCCCGATCGCATTGGGCAGGGCATGGCGGAAGATGATCGCCCGACGCGGCGTGCCCTTCAGCTCGGCCATCTCGATATACGGCGCGGATAGCACCTGCACGACCGCCGCCCGGGTCATGCGCATCATGTGGCCGGTCGTCACCAGCGTGAGCGTGAGCGCCGGCAACGCGATCGCCCAGAGCTTTTGGCCGAAGCCGGCGCTGGGCGAGATGCGCGAGATCGCCGGAAACCAGCCGAGCTGCACGGCGAACACATAGACCAGCAGGTAGCCGATGAAGAATTCCGGCATGGAGATCGCGGCCAGTGTCGCGGCGGACGTGGTCTTGTCGAAGGTCCGGTCGCGCCAGAGCGCCGAGAGCAGGCCAAGCGCAATCGCCAGCGGCACCGCGATCACCGCGGCGGTCGCCGCCAGGAACAGGGTGGCCTGCAGCCGCGGCAGCAGGACGGTGACAATCGGCCGCCCGGATGCCAGCGAGTTGCCGAAGTCGCCCACCAGCACGCCGCTGAACCAGCGCCAGTAGCGGAGCACCGCCGGGTCGCCCAGGTTCAGCTTGGCGCGGATCGCCGCCACCGCTTCCGGGGTGGCAGTCTGGCCCAGAATCACCTCGGCCAGGTCGCCCGGCAGGAGCTCGGTGCCGATGAAGACCAGCACCGAGACCGCGAACAGGGTGAGGAGCCCCAGGAGAAGCCGCTTGCCGATCAGGCGTGCGAGATCAGGCATCGAGCCAGACGCGCTCGGGTGCCCGCATGCCGCACAGGCCCAGCTGCGGCGTCAGCTCGAAGTTCTGCACCTCGGCGGTGGAAGCATCCACGAAGTCGTTGAACATCGGGATGAGCTCGCCGCCCTCCTCATTGATCATCCGCTGCAGCTCGGCATACATCTGCGCCCGCTTGGGCCGGTCGAGCTCGGCGCGGGCCTGGACCAGCAGCTTGTCGAAATCCGGCCGGAACCAGTAGGATTCGTTCCAGGCCGCCTTTGAATGATAGGCGATGCTCATCATCATGTCGGCGGTGGGCCGCCCGCCCCAGAAGGTGAAGCAGAACGGCTTCTTCATCCAGACATCGTTCCAGTAGCCGTCGGCGGGCTCCCGGATGACGTCGATGTTGATGCCAGCCGCAGCCGCGTGCTGCTGGTAGAGGACGGCCGCATCCACCGCTCCGGCGAACGGCGCATCGGAGGTGGAGAACGGGATCTTTTCGCCGCCATAGCCGGCCTTCTTCATGTGGAACCTAGCCTTGTCCGGATCATAGGTCCGCTGCGGCAGGTCCGCGGCGAAGAAGGGATCAGTCACCGGGATCGGCTGGTCGTTGCCGACCCGGCCCAGGCCCCGCAGGATCTTGGCCAGGATGTCCTCCCGGTCGGCAGCGTATTTCAGCCCTAGCCGGAAGTCGTTGTTGTCGAAGGGGGCCGTGTCGCAGCGCATCACCATGGAATAGTGGCCGCCACCTGCAGCCCGGTGGATGGTGACGCCGGGCATCTTACCCAGCAGGTCGACCGTCTTGGGGTCGACCCGCTCCATGATCTGGATCTGGCCGGTCTGAAGGGCCGCCGTGCGCGCCGCCGGGTCGGCGATGCCCACGATCTCCACGCTGTCAAGGTTGGCGCGGCCGGTCTTGAAATAGTTCTCGTTGCGCTCGCCGAAGATCCGCACGCCCGGGTCGAACTCGGTGATCCTGTAGCCGCCGGTGCCGATGCCGGATGCCGGGTCCGAATCCTTCTGCATGATGACGAGGTGATAGTCGGTCATGAGATAGGGCAGGTCGGCATTGCCCTCCTCGAGTTCCACGACGACGACATGGCTGCCGTCGGCCCGGAGGTCCTTCACCTGGGTCATGATGCCGGCGGCACCGGACTGGCTGCCCTCGCCGCGGCTCTGGTTCAGCGTCCAGATGACGTCCTCGGCGTCCAGCTCCTTGCCGTCGTGGAAGGTCACGCCTTTGCGCAGGTTGAAGCGCCAGGTCTTGGCGTCCGGCGACGGCTCCCAGCTCTCGGCCAGTTCCGGGACGGCCGAGCCGTCCGTGCCGTACTCGACCAGGCAGTTGCCCCACATGAAGCTGGTGAGCTGGTGGATCGAGGCGGTCGCCAGCAGCGGGTTCAGCGAATCGGTGGTGGCGCCGCCGGTAGCACCGATCGCGACCGAGCCGCCCTTCTTGGGCTCGCCCTGCGCGCGCGCCGCGCCAGGCAGCATGGCGCCGACCGAGGCGCTCGCACCCAGCATGGCCGCGAGCTTGCCGAAGCTGCGCCGGTCCAAGCCGCCCTGCCGCAGCATGCGATCATAGCCGCTGTAAGCATTCATTCTCGTCCCCCCTCATCCATGCGCCCGGCGGCGCAGTATCAATCCTTATATTCGATCAAACCGCAGCGGCAGGTCAGCCCTCCATCCAGACGCGCTCGGGTGCCCGCATCCCGGCCAGGCCGTATTGCGGGCTCAGTTCGAAATTCTTCACCGTGTCCACGGCGGCATCCACGAAATCGTTAAACATCGGGATGAGCGCGCCGCCGTCGTCGCGGATCATCGCCTGGAGTTCGGCATACATCTCGGTGCGCTTGGCCGGGTCGAGCTCGGCGCGGGCCTCCAGCAGGATCTTGTCGAAGCCCGGACGGCGCCAGAACGTGTCGTTCCAGGCGGCGTCCGACTTGTAGGCCACCGTCAGCATCAGGTCGGCGGTGGGCCGCCCGCCCCAATAGGAGACGGAGAACGGCTTCTTCATCCAGACATCGTTCCAGTAGCCGTCGGCCGGCTCACGGATCACGTCGATGGTGATGCCGGCCTTGGCCGCGTGCTGCTGGTAGAGGACCGCGGTATCGACCGCGCCGGAGAAGGCCGCGTCCGAGGTCGAGAGCGGGATCGCCTCGCCGCCATAGCCGGCCTTCTTCATGTGGAACTTCGCCTTGTCCGGGTCGTAGACCCGTTGCTCCAGGTTCTTGGCGAAGAAGGGATCGCCGGACGGGATCGGATGGTCGTTGCCGACCTTGCCCAGGCCGCGCAGCACCTTGTCGACGATGTCCTCACGGTCGGCGGCGTATTTTAGGCCCAGCCGGAAATCGACATTGTCGAAGGGTGCTGTATCGCAGCGCATCAACAGCGGATAGTGGCCGCCGCCGGCAGCACGGTGGATGGCGATGCCGGGAGCACGGCTCAAGAGTTCCACCGTCTTCGGATCGGCCCGCTCCATCACGTTGATCTGGCCGGTCTGCAGTGCCGCCGTGCGCGCCGCCGGGTCGTTGATGGCCAGCAGTTCCACAGTGGCGCAGTTGCCGCGCCCGGGCTTGAAATAGTTCTCGTTCAGCTCGCCGAAGACCCGCACCCCCGGGTCATATTCGGTGATTTTGTAGGGGCCGGTGCCGATGCCTGCCGTCAGCTCCGAATCCTTGGGCATGATGAGCAGGTGATAGTCGGTCAGCAGATAAGGCAGGTCGGCATTGCCGGAATCGAGCGTGATGATCACCGCATGGGTGCCGTCCGCCTTCACGTCAGTGACGGAGGTCATGTAGCCGGCGGCACCGGATTCGGTGTTCTCGCCCCGGTGCAGGTTGAGCGACCAGACCACGTCCTCGGCAGTCAGCTCCTTGCCGTCATGGAAGGTGACACCCTTGCGGATGTTGAACTTCCAGGTCTTCGCGTCGGGCGACGGCTCCCAGCTCTCGGCCAGTTCCGGCACGGCCGAGCCATCGGAGCCGTACTCGACCAGGCAGTTGCCCCACATGAAGTTGGTGGCGGCATGGAGCGAGGAGGTCGAGGGCAGCGGGTTGAGCGTGTCGGTGGTGGCCCCGCCGGTGATCCCGATGGCGAGATCCCCGCCCTTCTTCGGCTCCTCCTGGGCCCCTGCCATGCTAGGCCACAGGGCACCCAACGAAGCGCCAGCCCCCAGCATCGCAGCGAGCTTCCCGAAGCCGCGCCGGTCGAGCGCGCCCTGGCGGAGAAGGTGGTCATAGCTGTCGAAGCGGCTCATCTCATTCTCCCCCGGGGCGCAATATGGTCGGCGGCTGGTGTTAGCGCAGTTCGCGATACTCCGGCTGCTCCTTGTCCAGTATCGCCATCAGGGCCGCAAAATGCCGGTCGTGATGGCCGATATCGCCGTCCCAGGCGGCCTGGGTCACCTGGACGACCTCGTCGGACAGGAGTTTCAGCTTCTGGTTGCGGCCCTCGGCCAGGACCTGCAGCTCGGCGGCCCGCTCCAGATAGTAGAGCCAGGAGAAGGCTTGGCCGATGGTGGGGCCGGTCACGATCGGCCCGTGGCTGGCGAGCAGAGCCACCGGCCGGCCGGCCATGACCGAGGCGATCCGGTCGCCTTCCTGGGCATGGTTGCCCATGCCGTTATAGTTCTCGTCGTAGCCGATCCGGTCGTGGAACAGGCAGTAGGTCTGGCTGATCGGCAGGAGCCGGCCGCCCTCGCAGCAGGCGATCGCGGTCGTGTAGGGCATGTGGGTGTGCATCACCGCCCGGGCATGGGCATAGCGGCGATGCACGGCGCGGTGGATGTGGAAGGCGGTCGCCTCGACCACGCCCTCCCCATCCAGGACCTTGCCGTCGCCATCGATCAGCAGCACGTCGGCGGCGGTCAGCATCGACCAGTGCTTGCCGTAGCCGTTGATCAGGAAGCGGTCGTCGTCCAGCGCGAAGCTGAAGTGATTGTCGATCGCCTCGTTGAAGCCGAACTTCGCGGCGAGGCGGAGGGCTGCGGCCAGCTCGATCCGGTGCCTGCGGACGTCCGCCGCCTCACCGAGCTGCGCGACCTTGTGGTTTTCGGCCGGCACCGGCACCTCCTCCTCGTCATTGGTTCCTTCCGAGTGACCTTACGAGTTTTGGAAGCCCGATCAATTGCGATGCGGACAGGCGGCATCGTCAAGGCGACATTGTCCGCCTACAAGCCAGGCTTGATGATCCGGCCGCGCTGCCGCCCGCCGGCCGACCCTAGCCCGGCACCAGTGCCACGGAACGCTCGTCGAAGGTCACCCAGGCCTCGGCACCCTGGGGGATCATCGCTCCTCCGGCCGGCACCGTCGCGAACAGATGCCCGACCGGGCCGTCCAGCTCGTATTCCAGATGGCTACCCAGATAGATCGCGTGGCTGACGCTCATCCGGTTGGCGGCCTCGACCGGCTCCGGATGGACCCGGATCGCGTGCGGGCGCACCGCGAGCGTGGCGGCGCCCGGCGGCAGGGCGCGGCTAGGCAGCTCCAGCGTCGAGGTTCCGGCCCGCACCGTCGCCCGCCCGCCCTCGACCCGGGCGATCTCCGCGGGCAGGAGGTTGGCGTCGCCGATGAAGTCCGCGACGAAGCGCGAGGCCGGCTCTTCGTACAGTTCGCGCGGCGTGCCGGTCTGGGCGATCACCGCCTGGTTCATGACGATGATCCGGTCGGAGACGGCCAGGGCCTCCTCCTGGTCATGGGTGACATAGATCGAGGTGATGCCCAGGCGCCGCTGCAGGTCGCGCAATTCCTCGCGGACCTTGCGGCGCAGCTTGGTGTCGAGATTGGACAGGGGCTCGTCGAACAGGAGCACCTGGGGCTCCAGCACGATGGCGCGTGCCACCGCGACCCGCTGCTGCTGGCCGCCGGACAGTTCGGCCGGCAGGCGCTCGCCATAGCCGGCGAGGCCGACCGTGGCGAGTGCCGCCTCGGCGCGCTCGCGCACTTCCGCCTTGGGCCGCCGCGTCACCGACAGGCCGTAGCCGACATTCTCCAGCACGGTCATGTGCGGGAACAGGGCATAGGACTGGAACACCATGGCGACGTCGCGGGCGGTCGCCGGCAGGTGGGTGACGTCCTGGCCCTCGATGAAGATCCGCCCGCCGGTGGCCAGCTCCAGGCCGGCGATCATGCGCAGCGTCGTGGTCTTGCCGCAGCCCGACGGGCCCAGCAGGGTCACGAGCGTGCCGGCCTCCACCGCGAAGCAGACGTCGCGCACGGCGACCACCTTGCCATAGGCCTTGGTGACTTTCTCGAACCGGACGCTGGCGACGCTCACGAAGCTGCTCCCACGGGCGAGGCCACCGGCACGGCCGAGCGGCGGCCGAGCCGCCGCTGGCCGACCAGCAGCTGGAAGATGCCGATCACCACCAGCATGACCAGGATCAGGACGGAGCTGTAGGCCACGGCGATGCCGTACTCGCCGTTCTCGACCCGGCCTAAGATGTAGGTGGTGGCCATCTCGTAGTTGGCGGACACCAGGAACACGACGGCACTGATCGCGGTCATGGCGCGCACGAAGCTGTAGACCAGTGCCGCTAGGATGGCCGGGCGGAGCAGCGGCAGGACGATCCGGCGCATGGTGGTGAAGCTGGACGCGCGCAGCGTCAAGGACGCCTCGTCCAGGCTCTTGTCGAGCTGGCTCATGGATGC
>NZ_WUJP01000793.1 GCF_009806515.1 Geminicoccus flavidas
AACCGGCAGGCGCACCAGCCTCACCGCCTATCCCTGCCTGAGCAGGGCAGGACTTCAGGGAGGTGGTATGATACCCATGATCCACATGCCGGGGCAGTCGGCGATACCGGCTGCGCAGCGTTCGGGGCCTCCGTTTGCACCACCGCCCGTGCCAGGCGGCACAGGCGAGCCTCAGCCGGATTCGCCCCACAAGGCCACGGCGACGATCCCGCAGATCGCCAGGGCGAGCAAGGCGCCAGGCCGACGGCCCTGCTGGAACAGGTATCCGATGGAGCGAAGCGGCCTCGGGCGCGTGGGGAAGTCGCGGCGCCAGATCTCCGAAGGTCTCGGGCTCATGAGCGTCCACCTCTGCTACAGCGCGCATGAAGCGCGGAGGCCTTCGATCGACCGATGAGCCGTGCACGCATCGTCCACCGTGACGATCGTCGCCATGCAGCATGGCGGTTCCATCCCGTTTGGCAAGAGCCGCAGCCGGGCGGAGCCGGCCGCTGGGGCGAGCTATGGCCGGCTGCGGCCTGAATGCACGGGCTCCAGCCAGTTCAGCCAGGTCGCGCCTACAGAAATCGGCTTCGGCCACCGAGAGGGGGCTCTCGATCCTGCCGACCACCTGTGGCGCAGGGTGGAGGAATGTTGCCCGCCGGGACCATCAGGACGAGAGCTTACGCAGCTTTCCGTCGACGCCTGCATGCTCGCTCGGTTCCGGCCCGACCAGATCCGCAATTGGCAGCTTCCTCGGTTCCGCCGCCCGCCAGCGGTGCGGGTGTGGTTAGTAAGAAACGCGCCACAGTGACGGGAGGTGGGACGACATCCGCCACTGCCCCACTTCTCCAGCCAGCTCCGGCCTCATCACGCCCGGCTCTGGTCCGTAACCGGCGGTTTCCCTGGACCTGCCGCCAGCACGGGGATGACGTTCGCGCGGCGGCACCGCCACCATGGGCCGCATGGCGACTTCCGACTGGACGCGCTCGTCCCCCAGGTCCCATCCACCCTGGTGCCCCGTGCTGATCATGCGCCGACCGCCGCTCCCGCTGGCCGGCACGGCCCTCATGTCCGGCCTCGTCAGCGCATGGTGTAGGTCGCGAGGCGCAGGCGCCAGGCACCCGGCTGGTCGTAGTCCTCCTCCAGCTTGAGCTGCACGGCGGGACGGGGCCAGGCTGCCTCGTCGTGCCACAGGACCTGCCGCTCGCCGCCCGCGAGCTCGACCGTGCCGGCCCTGACCCAGCGGCGTACCGCGGCCGAGTCGGGTTCGGTCAGGCAACGCTCGATCCGGGCACCGGTGGCCTCGAATCCCGCGGCCGCCACCGCGCGGTCGACGACGCCACCGGGGCGAGCCAGGCAGGCATGGCTGGCGGTGAGCAGTCCGCTGCCCTCGATCCGGCAGCGGGCGAACGCGTCGTCCAGCGGCGGAGCCTGCCAGCCGGCCGGTCCGGTCGCCAGGCCGCGCAGGCTGGCGAACGCATCCGGCCAGGCTGCCACTACCTGCCGCAGCCCGAGGCAGAGCCGTTCCTGGTCACCCGCCCGCACCGCGGGCGCCGGGACCACGGCTGCCGGCGGCGATGGTGGAGGCTGCGGCGGCGGGCTTGCGGTGGGCCCGCAGGCGGTCAGCAGGACGCCCAGCAGCAGCGCCGCCAGCCGTCGCGCGCCGCCCGGCCGGCTTGCGGCGGCGGGCGCTCCCCGCCGGCCTCCCCCCTGCCCCGGAACCACGGCCGGCCGCACCGCCTAGGCCAACTCCGGCGCGAACTCCTGGAACACATGCCGGTAGATCGCACGCTTGAACGGCACGATCAGCCGCATGACCTCGTCGGGCATGGCCCACCGCCACTCGGCGAACTCGGCTTCCTCGCCATGGCCCACGAGATCGATGTCGGCATCGTCGCCATCGAAGCGGAACAGGAACCAGCGCTGGGTCTGGCCCTTGTAGCGCCCCTGCCAGGATTTTGCCGCGAGGTCCGGCGGCAGGTCGTAGGCGCGCCAGCACCCGCTCTCGCGCACCAGGCTGGCGGCATCAGTACCCGCCTCCTCGCGCAGTTCGCGCACCGCCGAGGTCAGCGGCGTTTCACCACTGTCGATCCCGCCCTGGGGCAGCTGCCAAGCCTCCACCATCGTATCGATCCGCCGCCCGAGGAACACACCCCGGCCCGGTCGATGCAGGAGGATCCCGACACAGGGGCGATAGCCCGCCAGCGGCTCGGCCGTGACGATGCAGCTGCCTTCCTCGTCCATCTCATCCCTCGTGCTGCCGGCTCGCTGCCACAGCGGCCCTGCCTTCCTCGGCCGGCACAACACCGACCTGGCTGCGCAGGAGCGACGAAGGTGCCACCAGCGTCAAGCCTTCAGCGGACATGCCGCGCAGCCAGCGCGCTAGGCGCTCAATCGCCAGGGGGTGGCTCGGCAGCACGCCCAGGGCCCGTCCATCGGCCGTGGCCGCCGCGCCCAGCATCTGGAGGAACTCGTCGACTCTGGCCGGCAGGCTGGTGACCCGCAGGGAGCCTGCTGCCAGCTCGACCTCCGCAGGGACCTCCCGGGCCAGTAGCGTTGCGAACTCGCCGTGCAGCACCACCGGCAGCCGGTGCTCCCCGAGTGCTGCCAGGACCGGCAGCAGCCGCTGCGGGCGCGCGCCGAAGGCACCGGGCTCCAGCAGCACGCCGGCAGGTGCTGGAACCTGGTGACGGGCGGCTGCCAGCCGGCCGAGATTGTCCGCATCGCTCCGGGTCGGCGAGATCGCCAGCGAGCCCGCGTCGAACCGGGCGGGATCGCCTTGCGACACCGGCAGGTCCAACCAGATCTCGTGGCCGCGCCGGCGCAGTTCCGCCTGGAAGAGCGGGGGCTGATCGGCATAGGTGGACCAAGCCAGGGCGACCGGTGCCGGCAGGTCGAGTGCCGCGCGCGCCAGGGCCGGGTCGAGCCCGGCACCGGCCAGGATCACTGCTACTCGTGCACCATCGGGCTCCGCTGGCCGGACGGTGGCAGGTGCGGCGCCAGGCGGTCCGGTGGGCAATCCAGCGGGCGCGGCCGGCATCCGCAGGATCGCGACTTCGACCACTGCCGGAGCACCTCCCACGGGTGCTGCCAGGACCGCCGCACCGCCTGCCCAGGCCAGGGCGGCCAGGAGCAGCCCGACCAGCGCCCAGGGGAGCAGCGGGCCGCGGCATAACCGGCGAAACGACTGGCGCAGGAAGGACAAGGCTGCTCCGATCAGTCAGGGCATGGCGATGGCGGGCTGCGCCGCAACCCGGTGTGGGCTGTCGCCGCCTGCCCCATCTTCGCTCCCTGCCGGTGAACGTTGCGTTAATGCTGAAAGCTCGTCTTCACGTCCCTCTCGGCTTCGCGGCCCTGGCCCTGCTGGCAGTGCTCGCCGGCTGCGGTACCCGGCAGCCCGCCACGCCCCCGACCGATCCCGGCTGCATGGCAGCACTCGCCGCCACCGGCGCACGCTTCAGCCCCTGGCCGGCCGCACCGGGCGGTGCCTGCGGCGTGGATCAGCCCCTGATCCTCCAGCGCGCCGGGCCGGCGCTGGTGCCGCCGCTGGAGACTTCCTGCGCCATGGCGGCCGCCTGGGCCGGCTTCGTGCCGGAGCTGGACCGGCTCGCCCGGGCAGAGGCCGGTACACCGGTGGCGGAGGTGCTGGCTGCCGGAAGCTGGTCCTGCCGCTCGATGACCGGCAACAGCAGCCGGCCGAGCCTCCATGCTTCGGCGCGTGCGCTCGACCTGCGCGGTTTCAAGCTGGCGGATGGCAGGCGCATCGACGTCGCACGGGACTGGAACCGCCGCGACGCTGCCGGCCGATTCCTGCGCGCGGTCGGCAAGGCGGCGTGCCGGCACTTCCGCGTGGTGCTGGGCCCGCCGGCCGACCGCTTCCACCACGACCACCTCCATGTCGACATCGGCCCCTGGCGGCTCTGCCAGGTGGGCTGACGGCGGGTGCCCACGGCAGCACCTCGGGCCGGGCCACGGTACCTTAATGTGCGTTAACCGTGATGGCACCGCACGTGCGCAGTGAAACCAGCTAGCGATGCGGCAGGCGATCAGCGGAAGGCGCTCCATGGACGACCAGGCGCAGAGCGGCGAGATCAGGCCGGCCGCATGGCCGGCCCTCCTGTTCGGCGGGTGGTGGGCGTTGTCGGCCGGGCTGCCGGCCGCAGCCGCGGCAGCACTGGCCGCCCCCTTCCTGCTGCTCTGGCACGGCTGGCCGCCGGCGGCCGCGCTGGTCCTCGTGCTGGCGCACACGGTCCTGGCGGTGCTGGCCGACCAGGGCCGGGTCGGCCTGCCCTGCCGCCTGCGCCCCCTGCTGCTGCCGGCGCTGGTGCTGGCCGCGGCACTGGCGCTCTCCGGACTGCTGGGCCTCCTGGTCGGCACCCTGGGCGGCGATCTGCCATGAGCAGCCTGCTATGGCTGCCGGGTGCGGTGGCGATGCCGGGCCTGCTCCTACTCCTGACCTTTGCCCGCACCGGCAACGCCGCCACGCCCCGCCAGCGCGTCGACGCCTTCGGCCTGGGCATGCTGCTGGCCCCGCTGCTGGCCCCCTTCGCGATCGTAGCACCCTTCGCTTCCGCCATGCCGCCCGCGGGCGCCACGCTGGCCAGCGGCTGGCTGGAATCCGGACTGCTGGAGGAACTGGCCAAGGCCTGGCGCTGTGGCTGGTACTGGCGCCGCGCCTGCCGGTGGAAGCAGTGCTGGCTCGTGCCGAGGCCGCGATCCTGATCTCGCTGGGCTTCGGCAGCTACGAGAACCTGCTCTACCTGGCAGGCACGGGCGAGGACGGCACGCTCCTGCTGGTACGCAGCCTGGTCTCGCTGCCGGCCCATTTCACCGCCGGGCTCGCTGCCGCCGGGGCGTTCGTGGCCGCCTGGTTCAGCCATGGCACGTTCAACCAGTGGGCGCTGGCCTGGGCGGGTGCGGTGAGCGGCACGGCAGTGCCCGAGCAGGTGTCGCCCCTGCTCCTGGCCCTCTTGGCCACCGCACCGGTCGCCGGAATGCTGACCGTCGCCTGGTGTTGGCGCCGGGTCCTGCCAATCGTGAGCGGCGGGCTCGGTGCCAGCCTGCCCTGGGCAGCGGTCGCGGGCTTCCTCCTGGCCGCGGCCTGGCTGTTCTGGGACGGCCTTGGCCAGAGCCACCCAGCGCGCCCGGCCATGATCGTGCTGGCGATGCCATTCGCGGCCCTGCCCGCAGCTTTGGCCCTCATCGCCGCTGCCACCGCCGCGGATGCCTGGCGCTGCTCAGTTCAGGTCCGAGGTCAGCGCGAACGGGGCGAAGTCCCGGCGCAGGAGTTCGCCGCCCGCCGAATCCGCAGCTTCGAGCCAGGCACTGCTCTGCATCTCCATGAGCCGGCTGACCGTGCGCTGGAACTCGAAGGCACCCTCCCCGACCGGGTAGAGCTCGTCCGGCCGGCCCGCGGCGGTGACGAGCAGCAGCCGCCGGTTCTCGTAGAGCACGTCGACCAGGGTCATGAAGCGCCGGGCCTCGTTGCGCCGGGCCGGGGCCAGGATCGGGACCCCGGCCAG
>NZ_WUJP01000802.1 GCF_009806515.1 Geminicoccus flavidas
CACGTCGACCGACGGCGCCTCGCCCAGGCCCACCAGCCCCTGGTCGGTGAAGATCTCGATGATCAGCTTGGAGGTGCCGGGATAGAGCCCGCCGCTCCACAACAGGGGCGCTTCCAGGGGGATGTTGACCGGGGTGACCTTCAGGCGGGTGATGCGCATCTGGCCTCCATACCGGGCGCGTCCGCCCGTCAATCGCACCGGGCGCTCCCGGCCGGCCCGTCAATCGATCGGAGGCTCGCCCGCCGGCACCGGATGCACGGTCACCTCGGCACCGGCCAGCCGCTCCTCGAGTTCCGCCTCGATAGCATCGGCTACTCGCCGGGCACTGGCCACCGGCATGTCGGCCGCGACCTCGACCTCCAGATCAATGCAGCAGCGGTCGCCGGTCTCGTAGCCATGGAGCTGGTTGACCGCCAGCACACCCGGCTGGGCGGCGGCCAGGGTCTCGACCTGCCGGCGCAGGTCACGCGGCAGCGCCCGCTCCAGGAGGGTCGCCACCGCGTCCCGCCCGATCCGCACCGCCATCACCAGGAGGTAGAGCGCCACGCCGGCGCCCACCAAAGGGTCGAGCCGCTCCAGCCCGTACAGGCCGGCACCCAGCAGCGACAGCACCACCGCGATCTGGGTGAGCAGGTCGCCCTCGTAATGGGCGCGGTCCGCCGCAATCGCGGACGAGGCGGTGAGCCGCACCACGCGGCGCTGGTAGCCAACCAGCACCAGCGTGACGACGATCGATACCAGCATCACCGCGAGGCCCCACCAGCCATGCTGAATCGGGGCGGGATAGACGAACTGCCGGATCGAGATGCTCAGCGCGAACAGGCCGGCACCTGCCACGAACGCCGCCTGGGTCAGGGCCGACACCGCTTCCGTGCGACCCGGTCCCATGTGGCGGCGCGGCTCGGCAGGCGCGCGCGCGGCGCGAAAGGTCAGCCAGATCATGCCGGACGCGGCCAGATCGGCGAAGCTGTCGACGGCGGAGCTCATCAGGGCGGTGGAGCCGGTGGCGATCACCGCCAGCAGCTTGAGCGCTGCCAGTGCCACTGCGGCCAGGACGCTTACCGTGGAGGCGCGCGCGATCAGGCGGCGGCGCCGGTCGGGGCCGCCATCCAGTGCCGGCCCGGACGGCAAGGCTCTCGCCTGCTCCGGCTCGGCCGGCGGGGGCGGTGCCACGGCGGCGGGATCGCTGGGCTCGTTCATGCTCACGCAGGGCCGTTTGCCCCGTTCGGCAGCGTCGATCAAGCCTGTGTGGGCAAAACTGCGCGCGGTTTTCATGAACGGCTCCCCGTCACTCCACCGCAGGCGACGGCAGCGCCATGACGGCCGGCCCACCGGACAGCACGCCGAGACTGCCGCCCACCAGCGTATCGGCCACCGTCAGGCCGCGGCCCAGCCTGCTCAGCAGCCGGAACAGGTCGGCCCGCGGATCGGGCAGGGTCACCAGGCTCACCTCCTGGTCCGGCTGGAGGCCCAGGCGTTCCTTGATCGCTGCGATCGCGTCGGCGAGGCCGCCCAGCCGGTCGACCAGGCCGATCGGCAAAGCCTGCTCGCCGGTCCAGACCCGGCCGCGTGCGACCTCCTCGACCGCCTCGGCGGACAGGCCGCGCCCGGCCGCGACCCGTTGCTTGAACGCCCGGTAGATCGTGTCGACCATCCCGTCGACCTTGGCCTGCTCCGCCGGCGTGTAGGGGCGGTTCAGCGTCCAAAGCTCGGCATTCTCACCGCGGCTGGTGGTGAGCCAGTTGACCTCCAGCCACTCCCACAGGTCCTGGAGGACCGGCTTGCCGGCGAGCACGCCGATCGAGCCGGTAAGCGTCGCGGGGCCAGCCAGGATCAGATCGGCATCCGCGGCGATCCAGTAGCCGCCCGAGCCGGCCACGTCGCCCATGCTGACCACCACCGGCTTGCCCACCTGCTTCAGCCGATCGATCTCGCGCCCGATCGTGGCCGAGGCCACCGCGGAGCCGCCGGGCGAGGCGATCCGGAACAGGACCGCCCGGATGTCGTCGTCCTCCCGCGCGGCGGCAAGGGCACCCGCCACGTCGTCGGCCGAGGCGGTCTGGCCCTGCAGCCCGCCGCTACCGCGCAGGATCGGCCCCACTGCATGGATCACCGCCACCTGCAGAAACTCGCCGTCGGGCCGGCTGCGCGCCCCGTAATCCTCGACCGCCACCCGGCGCCAGCGCGCCGGGCCGGACACGGTGCCCGAGACGGAGCCCCCGTAGAGCCCGTACAGCACCTCGTCCTCGTGCGCGATCCGGTCGATCAAGCCCGCAGCCAGCGCCGCCTCGC
>NZ_WUJP01000803.1 GCF_009806515.1 Geminicoccus flavidas
CGGTATAGGGGCCGGCGTCGATCAGCTGGCCGATCCGCCCGGCCAGCGGCGGCCGCCCGGATTCGATGCCGGTGCGGAACTGCCGGTCGAGCGATTCCAGCAGGGCCTGGCTCATCTCCCGGTGCTCGAGCGACGGCTCGGCCGCAGCGGCGAAGTCAAACGCGGTCTTGTACTCGCTGCGCCGGGTGACCTCGAAGCGGATGCCCAGCTTCTCGAGCAGGCCCTGGGCGAACGGCTCCTGCATGGACAGGCCGGCCAGGCCCAGCGAGCCCACCGGCTGCAGGACGATCTGATCGAACGCACTGGCGAGATAATAGCCCTCGTTGCCAGGGCTCAGTTCGCCGAAACTGTCGGCATAGGCAACGGTGCGCTTGCCGGCGGCGCGCAGCTTGAGGATCGCACCACGCAGCTCCTGGGTGGTGGCGAACCCCCGGGCGGTCTCGTCCAGCCGGGCATAGACCGCCTTGACCCGCGGGTCCCCCGCCGCGCGATCCAGCGCCTCCACCAGGTCGAGCAGCCGGTACTCGTCCTGGTCGCCCAGCCAGCCGGCCATCCAGTCAGGCTGACCCTCCAGGATCGGCCGGCGCAGGTCGAGGCTCAGGAACATCTGGTCGGGCAGCGGCTCTTCCTGGCGGGTCAGCCACCAGATGCCGCCCGCCATGCCCAGCACCAGGACCAGGCTGAGAAAACCGACGGTCGCCAGAAAACCCGTCAGGAACCGCCGCAGCCACGACCGCCGGCGGGGCCGATCGCGCCCATTGTCCATGGCTCAGTGCAGGGCGGCAGCGGGTGCCGGCCCGGCCGCCGGTGCGGACACAGACGGGGCAGCCGCGTCGCGCCGCGCTCGGATCCGCTCGCTCGCGGTCTTGAGCTGGCCGCAGGCCGCCAGGATGTCGCGGCCGCGCGGCACCCGCACGGGGCTCTGGTAGCCGGCCTCCTCCACGATCCGCGCGAAGGCGTGGATGCGGTTGTTGGACGAGCAGGTGAACACCGCACCCGGCCAGGCGTTGAACGGGATCAGGTTGACCTTGGCCGGGATGCCGTCCAGCAGCCGCACCAGCTCGCGCGCATCGGCGTCGCTGTCGTTCACCCCGGCCAGCATCACATATTCGAAGGTGATCGGCTTGTTGCGGTGCGGGTAGGCGCGGCAGGCATCCAGGAGCTGCGCGATCTTCCACTTGCGATTGACCGGCACCAGCTCGTCGCGCAGCTCGTCGCGCACCGCATGGAGCGAGATGGCGAGGCCGGTGCCCAGCTCCTCCCCCCACTGCACGATCCGCGGCACCACGCCCGAGGTCGAGAGCGTGATCTTGTGTTTGGACAGGCCAATCCCGTCGCCGTCGCTGGCGAGCTTCATCGCTGCGGCGATGCCGTCATAGTTGAACAGCGGCTCGCCCATCCCCATCACGACGATGTTGGTGAACAGCCGGTCGTCGCGCGGGCTCGGCCACTCGCCGAGCGCATCGCGCGCCACCAGGAGCTGGGACAAGATCTCGCCCGGCGTCAGGTTGCGCACCAGTGGCATGGTGCCGGTATGGCAGAACTTGCAGGTGAGCGTG
>NZ_WUJP01000804.1 GCF_009806515.1 Geminicoccus flavidas
CAGCCAACCTGGGTCGAGACGCACAAGGCACCCCGGTCGTCCTGCGGGATGAACACGCACTCGACTTCCTGGCCGTCGAAGAAGCGCAGCAGCCACTTGCGTGTCCCGTCGGTCGACTGCTGCTCGACCACAATCTCGGGCCTGGCCACCGAGAACCGTTCGGCCAGCCGCGCGCGCGTCTCCTTGGACAGGGTGGTCATCTGCTCGAACGAGGCGGCACCCCGGCAGTAGATCCAGTGGAACAACTGGCGGGCGCGCATTGGCCGCTTGGCTTCCGGCTCGCCGATCTCGGCGAGGGCGGCCTCCAGGCCGGCGCGGTCCGCCCCGATCAGGCTGGGCAGCCCGTCGGCGGCCAGGGGCTTTCTCAGTTCGGGCACGTTCTGTCTCAGCCTCGGTGCACCGGCGGCGTCGCCAGACTCGCCGTGCCGCCGCAGGTGGCGGACAAGGCGTTGTAGGCGTCGGTGAAGCCGGAGAGGGAATAGGTGTCGATCGAGTTGGTGCCGCGGGTGGAGGTGGCGCGCACCACCGCCTCACGGCCACGCCGCATCGCGTTGATCGCCTTCTTGTCGTCCTCAGAGCTCTTGGCCCAGGCCTGCTCGTCGCTAGTGAAGAAGCTGAGCGCCGTGCCGTCGATCTGCACCGCGACCTCGCTGCCCTTCTTGTAGGTATAGCCCACCCGCACGCTCACCTCGTCGATCGGCGGATTGGCCGGGATGCGGGCGACGATGATGAAGGGATTGCCGCGGGACTTGTAGTTGCCCTCCTGCTTCTTCGGCTCGGACGCGATGTAGCAGAGCTTCTCACCGCCCTCGACCATGTAGAGGTTCCAGTCCTGGTGGTTCGACACGAGCTTGGGCGCAGCCAGGGCCAGGGCGGGAACGAAGGTCGCGAGCGACAAAACGACAGCGGCGAGCGCCTTCATGCAACTCGGCTCCGACAACTTGGATGGTGGGCTTGGGGGTCCAGCATAGCGCTGCCGGGCACGGACCTGAAGAGGGCGTTGCCGACGCAGCCCGGTCTCGGCCACCACCCGGGCTCAGCCACCGGACGCCCCGGCGGCGCGGGCCCGGCGCAGAACCACCCCACCATGGACATGCGGGGCGGGCGCTTGCACCGGCCCGCCTGGCATCACCGGGCGCTCGCCGAACCGGCCGAGCGTGAGCTGGCGGTCATACATGACGATCGCCGCGGCAATCGCGAGGTTGACGCAAAACCGCGTGGGGATCCGCACCACATGGTCGCAGCGCGCCAGCATAGCCGGGCTCAGCGACGCGCGCTCCGGGCCGAACACATAGGCGGCCGCCGAGGGGTGGCGGAACGAGGGCAGCGGCACCGCGTCGTCGGTGAGCTCCACCCCCACCAGCTTCGCCCCGTGCGGCAGGGCCAGCTCCTCCGGGCTGCGGTGCCGGAACACCGGCAGGCTCAGATGGGCGCGCGACGTGTCGGTCCGCCCGGCCTGGCGCAGGGTGGTGGCCGGGTCGACCAGGAAAAGATAGGCGGCGCCGAAGGCGTGGGCGGTGCGCATCAGGTTGCCGAAGTTCACCTCCTTGGAGATGGCTTCCGCCCCGATCGCGAACCAGCCGCGAAGTGGTTGCTCGGACATGCTGCCCATTTAGGCAGTCCAAGCCGGCTGGAAAAGGTTCGGCGGGAACCAGCCATGCCGGAACGGGCGGGCGGCGACCTTTTCGCGGCCGCAAGCTGCGCCTAGGATTGTCCACCAGTGGTTGCTTCACCGGATCGTATGGAAACCGTCGATGCGCGCGTTGGTCTGTGAGCAGACGCGGGGTCTGGAAGGCCTCGCCCTGAAGGAGCTGCGCGATCCGGAGCCAGGGGCCTGCCATGTCCGGATCGAGGTGGCCGCGGCCGGGGTCAATTTCGCCGACCTCCTGATGCTGGAGGGCCGCTACCAGGAGCGCCCGCCCGTGCCGTTCGTGCCGGGGCTGGAAGTGGCCGGCACGATCGACAAGGTGGGTGCCGGCGCGGTGATGGGCGGCGTCGAGCCCGGCCAGCGAGTGCTGGCCTTTCTCGATCATGGCGGCTTTGCCGAGAAGACCCTGGCCCGGGCCGAGGACGTGATCCCGATCCCGGACGAGGTGGACGACGTGACCGCGGCCGGGCTCGCCATCAC
>NZ_WUJP01000805.1 GCF_009806515.1 Geminicoccus flavidas
CTACGGCACGGCGCTGGGTGCCCTGTCGTGGCGGGCCCAGCTCCTGCCGGGCGAGGTGCTGCTGGTGCATGGCGCTGCCGGCGGGGTGGGCCTGGCGGCAGTCGAGGTCGGCAAAGCCATGGGAGCCAAGGTGATCGCGACCGCACGCGGCGAGGCGCGCGCGGCGCTGGCCGCCGAGCATGGTGCGGACCATGCACTGGATAGCGAGGATCCGGAGCTGCGCACCAGGATCAGGGAGCTTACCGGCGGGCGCGGCGTGGACGTGGTGTTCGATGCGGTGGGCGGTGCCCTGTTCGACCTGTCGCTGCGGGTGACGGCCTGGGAGGGCCGGATCGTGGTCGTGGGCTTCGCGTCCGGCGAGATCCCGCAGATCCCGGCAAACCTCCTGCTGGTGAAGAACATCGCAGCCCTGGGCTTCTTCTGGGGCAGCTACCGCAAGCACGACCCGGGCCGCCTGCGCGAGAGCTTCGAGCAGTTGTTCGCCTGGCTGGACGAGGGCCGGATTCGGCCGCACGTCGCCCAGGTCCTGCCGCTGGAGCAGGGCCAGGACGCCCTGGCCCTGCTGAAGGAACGGCGCAGTACCGGCAAGGTGGTGGTCCAGGTGGCGGCACCGCCGCCCAAGCCCGGCTACCGCACGGCACCGCCCCGGCTGCGCGGCCAGGGGCAAACACGGCGCCGGCGCTGAAGCGTCAGCCCGGCTGACCAACCACCGTCAGCCGCTGCAGGGCCACCGCCTCGCGCCGACGCACCGTCTCGCGATGGATGATGTAGATGCCGGACGCGATCACGATTGCGGTGCCAAGCCAGGTCCAGCCATCCGGCAGCGGGTCGCCGAACACGACCAGGCCGATCACCGCGGCGTACAGCATCTGTATATACTGAAACGGTGCCACCACCCCGGCCTCCGCCCTCGCATAGGCCAGCGACATCAGGGTGAAGCCACAGCCGCCCAGCAGGCCGCCCAGGAAGGAGACGGCGAGCTGCGGCAGGGTCGGGGTGGTCCAGACGAACGGCAGGACCGGCAGCATCCCCAGGAATATGCCGGCACAGACCCAGACCGCGAAGGTGGCCGGATGGTCGTCGCGGGCCAGGCGCACTACGGCATGGATGAAGCCCCACAGGCCGGATGCGGCCAGCATGCACAAGGCAGCGGGGCCAAACAGGCCACTGCCCGGGCGCAGCATGATCAGGACGCCGATGAAGCCCACCACGACGGCGCTCCAGCGCCGCCAGCCGACCTTCTCGCCCAGGATTGGCACGGACAAGGC
>NZ_WUJP01000806.1 GCF_009806515.1 Geminicoccus flavidas
GGTGATGATTAGGGGCTGGCTGAAGGCGATGGCATAGGCGTCGGTCAGCGGCATGACCGCATAGGCGTAGAACACCAGCACGCAGGCGAGCGGTGCCAGGACCGCGCGGACCAGGTGCAGGCGCGGGTTGGCCGGACGCAGGAGGCGCAGCCCGCGCGACCATGCCGCCCAGGCCACCGGGACGATCAGGCAGCCAACGGCGTTGAAGGCCGCCACCTGCACGACGTGCCACTCTCCGCCCAGGAGCTTCACTGCAGTGTCCTGGAGAGTGAAGACGAAGAAGGAGGAGAGCGCGATCAGGATCGCGGACAAGGTCGAGGGCGCGCTCATGCCGGGCTGGTCCTGCTGCGGATGGCTTCGCGGTGGAAGACGTAGACGCCCGAGGCAGCCACCACCGCGGCGCCCAGGACGGTGGTGACTTCCGGGATATCACCGAACAGGAAAAAGCCCACCAGGAGCCCGTACAACATCTGGCTGTACTGGAAGGGGGCGATCAGCCCGGCCTCGGCCAGATGGTAGGCCTGGACCAGCAGCATGAAGGCGCAGCCGGCGATCACCCCGGCCGTGAGTCCGATGGCCGCTTCCAGCGGCGTGGGCAGCACGCCCACGAACGGCATGGCGCTAAGGGCCAGGACCACCGTCATCACGTTGCCGTACAGGGCGAAGGTTTCGACCGGCTCGCCAGAGCGCATCCAGCGGAGGAAGATGGTGGCGCAGGCATGGAGGAAGGCGCCGCATAAGGCGAGCAGGCGGACGGGCTCGGTACCGGCCGACGGGCCCAGCATCAGCAGGACGCCGGCAAAGCCCACGCCCACCGCGCTCCAGCGCCGCCAGCCGACCTGCTCCTTGAGCAGCGGCAAGGACAGGGCGGTCGCGATCAGGGGCGAGGTGAACAGGATCGCGTAGACGTCGGCCAGCGAGAGCTCGACGTAGCTGGAGAAGATCAGGACGGTGGAGGTGAAGGACAGCGCCCAGCGGGCCAGGTGGCGCCGCAGCATCCGGGTCTTCAGCCGATGGAGGCCGCCGCGCGCCTGGGCGACCAGGAGGGTGACGACCAGCGCGCCGCCGGAAGTGAACAGCATCACCTCCAGGACGTGGAAGCGGCCGCTGAGCAGCTTCACCACCGTGTCCATCGCGGTGAACATGGCAAAGCTCGCCAGCGCCAGCATGATGCCTTGCCGGCGAGTCGGAATGCCCGCCGCGTGCCCGTCCATGTTCCGCCGTTTCCAGGGATGAAGCTCGCGCCCCGGTAGCGGATCGGCCGGTGTCAGTTCAACGAAAGAACAAGTGCCGCGTGCAGGCACCGCCGCACCGATGCGCGCCTGCCGCAGGGCCAGCCCGGCACCGCTACCCGCACCGGCAGGTCGTGATCAGTGGACGCCGGTG
>NZ_WUJP01000807.1 GCF_009806515.1 Geminicoccus flavidas
TGCGGCCGGGGACTGGAGCCGAACCAGGGGGTGCGGTTGCTGCCGTTCTCGGCGCTGGAGCCGTACACGCGGTCGAACGCCTGGGCGACCAGGTCGGGCGCGAACTGCGCCACCCGCCGTTCGCCGCGCTGGCCGTACTCACGGGCCAGCGCCGGGTCGCGCACCAACCTGACCAGTTGTGCGCGCAGCGCCTCGACGTCGCCCGCCGGCACGCAGATGCCGGCCTCGCCCACCACCTCGCGGCAGCCGGGTGCCGTGGTGGTGACCACGGCGCAGCCGGCCCCCATCGCTTCCAGCAGCACCATCGGGAAGTTCTCGTGCGAGGACGGCAGCACGAAGATCGCCGAGCTGGCATAGAGCTCGGCCAGGGTCTCGCGGGGCAGGAAGCCGCGGAAGTCGACCGGGCAGTTCAGCTCCTCGGCCTGCTGGCGGAGTTGCGGGGCATGCGGGCCGTCGCCGGCCACGATCAGCTCGACCGGCTCGGTCATCCCGGCCACCGCCGCGATCAGGTCCTGCACGCCCTTGCGCGGGACCAGGCGGGTAGCCACCAGGATGCGATTGGGCTTCTTGGCGCGGGCGGGGATGCCCGGCTGGGGAGCGAACGGGTTGGGGACCAGGACGGCCGAGGGGCCGCCTGCCTGCCGCAGGAGGCCGCTCAGGTGGGCGGACGGCAGGGTGACCTTATCGGCGCTGTTGACCAGATAGCGCCAGAGCGGGCGGATCAGGCGGTGGATCATGTCGAAACGGTCAGGATTATAGCCTGGCACGTCCGAGCCATGCGCGGTCAGGGTGAGGGGAATGCCGAACCCGCGCGCCAAAGGTACGGCGACCATAGCACCGGGAACGATGAAGTGAGCGTGAATGGCATCGAAGCGGCGCGCACGCAACAACCGCCGCCCTTCCAGAAGTGCGCCGGGAATCCAGGTGGCGAGTTCAGCCGCAGTCGAGTAATGACGCGCCGAGCGACGGCACGGGGTACGAACGATCTCGACGCCAGCCTGCCGCTCGCGTGAAGGTAGATCGCGCATCCCGGAAGTAAGTACAGTAACCTCACGGCCCATCCGGGCCTGTTCTTCGGCCAGAATGCGTACCGCGGTGGCACCGCCACCGCCAATCGGCGGGTACTCATGACAGACAATTAATATTCTGTGATGCTGCATCCCCGCCTCAACTTTGCGACCCTGGCCTGCGGACACGTCCCTCGAGGTGATTATTCGCTTTCCTCACTATGTTATGCAAGATCTCACGGCCGCTTGACCCCATTAAATGCCCCGACTGCGCTACGTTCCCTGCAACACCGCAGAAAGTGAAGCTCGCCGGTGACCGATCCCTCTCAGCTGACGGCCGATCCTGGCCTTGCCCGCCGGGCTGCGCGCGGCGTGGCATGGACCATGCTGGAGACCTGGGGCCAACAAGGCCTGCAGCTCCTGTTCTTCGTGCTCCTGTCCCGGATCGTCGGGCCTGAAGGCTATGGTATCCTAGGCTTGGCGTTGATCGTCAATGTGGTGGGCGAGGTTCTGATCACCAACGGCGGCTGGGGCGACGCCGTGACGCGGCTGCAGGATCCCGAGCCCGAACTGCTCGATTCGGTGTTCTGGGCGGTGATGGGGCTGGCCCTGCTGCTGGTCGTGGCGGCGGTCCTCCTGGCCGGCCCGGCCGCCTGGTTCTTCGAGATCCCCGAACTGTTCCTGGCCCTGCCCGCCATGTCACTGGCCCTGCCCGGCACGGCGCTGGTCGTGGTGCCAATGGCGCTGCTGCGCCGCCGCCTGCAGATGGGCCCGCTCGCCATGCGCACCCTGGTCTCCCTCGCGGTGGCCGGGGTCGTGGGCGTGCTGCTCGCCTGGCAGGGTGCCGGCGTGTGGGCGCTGATCGTCTTCCAGGTCCTCCAGTCACTGGTGGGCGCCGTGCTGCTCTGGCCGACTACCGGTTACCGCCCGGGCTGGCGCTTCGACCGGCGTCGCCTGGCCAGCGTCACCGGCTTCGTCCGTGGTGCTACCAGCGAGCGGCTCCTCTACATGGTGGATGCGCTGATGCCGCGGGTGATCCTCGGCAAGTTCCTGGGCCCGATCGAGCTCGGCTATTACGTGCTCGCCGCCAAGGTCGTGGAACTGCTCTCGCTGGTGGTGCAGCGGCCGATCCAGCGCATCCTCCTGCCCAGCGTCGCCCACTTAAGCGAAGACCCGAAGGCCATGGGCCAGGCAGTGGGAACCACCCTGCGCCTAGCCCTGCTGGTCACCGCACCGGCAGCGCTCGGCATCCTGGTCACCGCGCCCGACCTGTTGCCCCTCCTGTTCGGCCAGAGCTGGGCGGAGGCGGCACCGGCCCTGCAGCTCATGGCGGTGCTGGTCATGATCGTCCCGGTCATCCAGATCACCACGAGCGTCGACTATGCACGCGGGGTGAGCGCGCCGCAGGCATGGCTGGCGCTGTTGTCCTGCGTCCTCCTGGCAGGCCTCGTCGTCCTGCTCCAGCCGGTGACCCTGGTGAGCGTGGCGGCAGCGCTC